>JAISXE010000188.1 GCA_031270615.1 Spirochaetia bacterium | reverse complement strand
CGCGAAAAATGCGAAATCCTCCGCGAAGCCGATGCCGTTTTCGTCTCGGAATTAAAAACCCGCGGCCTCTACGACAAAATCTGGCAGGCCTTCGCCGTGCTGCTTCCCGTGCGCTCCGTAGGCGTAACCGGAGACGCGCGCGATTACCGCTATGTCCTGGCCCTGCGCGCCGTGGTGTCCCATGACGGAATGACAGCCGACGTGTTTGACTTCCCCGCAAAAGACCTTCTGGAAATCTCCTCCAAAATAACCAACTCGGTGCGGCAAATCGGCCGGGTCGTGTACGACGTGTCCTCAAAACCCCCCGCGACAATAGAGTGGGAATGAGGAAAAATTCAAATTGGAGTGTGAAGATTTTTTTGGGCGCGTTCCCGCCGAAGGCGGGAACCCAGGACGCATGGGCGAGCAGTATTTTTGTATCCGCGTAGCGGGGACAAAAATACGACCAGCCGGGCTTTCCGCTCCAATCTTTTGGCTGCGCCAAAAGGATTTCCGCTTCTATCCGGGTTTTTGGCGCGGGAGCGCCAAAAAGGCGCAGATATTTTTCTTAACTTGTTGACAGTGGGACGAGGGGGAGAATTTCCTTTTTTTATGTCCGTGCCTGTCCGCGGGTATCTTCTTGAATCCATGCTTTTAGCGCAAGGCTAATACTGCTCGGATGTTATTTGGACGTGCTGGATTCTGCCGGGGGATTCGTCCTCGCAGAAGGCGAGGATTTTCTGCATGACTGTCTCGCCGAACTGCCGGGAGTTTGAAACCAGCGCGCAGCCGATTTGGGTGAAGCCCAGGGAATCCTGGAGGTCAACCTCGGCCGCGGACACGCGGAAGCGCGCGCGGAGCCTGTCGCGCAGGGAGTGGACGATGCGCCGTTTTGCCTTGATGGAGTCAATATCGGGAAATTCGATGATCATTTGTATCATTGAAACAATCATGTTTTTTTCCTGCCCCGGAAGAAAAACGCGAGGCACAATGCCGCGAGCACGCAAAACCAGGACGCGCCGGCACCGGCTTCCTGGGCCAGGAGCGGTTTCAGGCTGAAATAAAAATCCATGTCCCGGCTTTTTATCCACAGGTAATCCGCCGGGCCGTAATACCGCCGGTAGTGCGCGGAATCGTAGCGGGAATACAGGGAGGCTGCCTCCCGTTTGACGGAAAGGAGGTCCGGCTCCTCCCTGCCGTATTCCCGTATTTCGCGGGCGAGGCTTTCCCCGCCGGAGGTCCCGCGCGAGAGCCGGAGCGCCGAGGAGAAATGCCTGTCAAGGATGCGCGTTTCCAGGAGGCCGGGGCGGAAAACAAAGGGTCCCGCAAATGCCCCGGCAAGGACAAGGACGGACACGCAAAAAGCCGCCCCGGCCCTTCCCCGGGCGGGGAAGAAACCCAGCCGGAAAATTTTCAGGAAGCGCAGGAAACGCAAATTCCGCGTTATCCGCGCCAGGGCGGGAACAAGGGGGAGGCCCCCTGCGGCGAGGGAGAACATGGCGGGGCCGGAGTAGAGGACGAGCAGGGGGACGGACGCGAGAAAGTCCATCCACCCCCCTTCAAAACCCAGAAAACGCCGTGTTTTCCGGTTCAGGGAGGCCGCATACAGGCCGACAAGGAACCATGCGGTAAAAAACAGATCAAAACCGAAGCCGGCGCAGCGGATAAGGCGGCGGAGGCCCAGCGGCAAACCAAAAAGAAGGGCAAAATCTTCGCAGGGGATTTCCGCCAGGGCAAGAAACACTATCACCGCGGCGCCGATCCGCCGCGCGCTCATCTTCATAAGGGGATATTTTATACGAAATACGGATTTATACAAGGGGAGCCTCCCCGTTATCTGCCGGGGGTGAGTAAGGGCAGCTTATTTTTTCTGCTTATTTTTTTCGCTGCCGGGGTCTTTCTCCCGGCGCAGGTGTCGCTTGAGGAGGAGGCCCCTGAAACCGTTTTTGACACCCAACTCGGCGATACCGATGTCGATTTGTACCTGCAGGGCTACTGGGACGCCTCGGTTATGGGCGGCTTGGGTTTTGCCTGGGTTCCGGGGCAGGGCTTCAGCTATCCCTATGTGTTTCCCGGTTTCCCGGACGGCCTCGAGTATGACCAGAAGCCGGACCTTATCCTTTCCCTGTGGCTGAGGGAGAGGTTTTTCTTTGAGACCACCATAACCGAGGATTACGAGCTGAACACCTACCTTCTGGGATACCAGGGGAAGCCGGGAGAGTTTGTCCAGTCCGTCAAGGTGGGTAACAGGAATGTGGAAATCTCGCCCTTCCCCTATATGGAGTTTCCCGGTTCTTCGCGGCATTCCCCGGCTGTGTCGGCGATGTTCCAGACCGAAAGGAGCCAGCATGAGTTTTTGTTCCGCTATGACCCGTCCCTGCCGCGGAAGAAGACCTTTATCGGGAAGAACGAGGTGGAAGAACTGCGGATCGACCCTGCGGCCTATGTGCGCGGGCGTTTCTTCGTCCTGCCCGATACCGATGTGGCCCTTCCCGATCTTTCCCTGTATATCGAAGACTCAAAAGGCTCCGTGAGCGGCGACGGGGGCAGGCGCTACCGCAGGGCGACAAACTTTGATTATTCGTATAGCCCCTCGGACGGGACCATCACCCTGACAAACCCCTCGGCGGGCAGGGTTCTGGTGTACTACACAAAAAACGGCCACCCCGTCGGCACCGCCACCTCGGGGACCGGCATGGGGGAGGACGCCCTTCCCGCCCTGTCCGGCACGCCTGCGGGAATAGACCTTGCGGGCAGCCCGGTTGATTTTGAGTGGATCAACACAAGCTACGATGTGGGGAACGGCAGAACGCCCGCCTCCTTAAAGGTCCCCATCGACGGGCGCGACGCCCTCCTTCTGTACGATCCCGGGGCCTGGAACCCTTTTGAAATCACCGGCGTGTATTCCCTGAGCGGCAGCGCCGTATCCATGAGCAGCTCCACAAGCCTTAGAATCGTCCACAGGGGGGCCGACAGCCTGTACGCCACCAGGGAGTCTTTGACTTTGAATACCTCGGATTCCTACAGCGTGCTGCGCGTCCTTCCCTCGGACGGCAACCAGGCGAGATCCATGACGGCCCGCTTTCCCTTCGCGGGGGACGAGCCCCTGCTCTACGGGCCGGAGCGGATGAAAGACGGGGGCGCGGTGGATTTTGAACTCCTGGTCCAGGCCTATATGCCCGTGCAGGCCCTTACCCTGACAAACGATGTCATCCCCGGGACGGTCACGGTTTACCGCAACGGCAGGGAGGAAAGATCCTTCACCGTTGACTACGACAACGGCCGCATCTCCCTTCCTTTTGAACCAGCGCCCTCCGACAGGATCGAGGTGTACTACCGGACCTATTCGGGCGAAGGGCAGGGCGGGGACATCCTTTTCGGTTCGGGCAGCACGCTGTATCCGAGCGACGAGCTTACCCTGAAGCTGGCCACGGGTCTGCGCTGGAATGTCATGAAGGGCAAGTACAGCACCGAGCCCGGCGACCATCCCGGCATGGTGGGCGCCTCCGCCCAGGTAAGCTACAACATCGAGAATTTCGGCATTACCGCGGATGGCGCCGTCATCTACACCAACCCCGACACCTCCGGCCTTTTGCGGCTTTTGGGCATGGAAACGCATGACATGGAACTGGAGATAAACAAAAACAATATCTTCCCCTCGGCCCGGCCCGATTCCGTTTCTTTTTCCCCTTCCCTGAATAAGCGGGGGCATCTTCTGTTCAAAAACCACGAAACCAAAAACCTCGCGGGCTCCGTCAGCCTGAACTCCTGGACCTGGACGCCCCCCGCCTCCCAGCAGTACGCCTACGAGAACGGTTCCCTCATCGGCCCGTATACCGCCAGGGAAGACTCCGAGGACATCATGGTGATGGATTACGAGCTGGGCGCTTCCGTTGGCGACTGGGTGGGCGCGCAGATGAATCTGTCGACGGGCTGGGACGACGCGCTTGACCTTTCGAACATTTCGGCCATCCGTTTCGCCTACAGGGTAGTGCAGCCCACCAGCGGCCCCTACGAGGGGAATGTGTCGCTGCATTTCCAGGCCGGGGCTTTGGACGAGGACCTGGACGGGGACGGCGTTTTGGACGAGGAGGCGGGGACCTCTTCCCGCGGCTACGCCTTCAACGACGGCACGCTTACCCTGTATGTGGGCGCGGGGCAGGAAGGCTTCGGCAACGATATCCGCGATTCGGAAGACGCGAACCGCAACAGAATCCTGGAACGGGAAAACCCCGCGCTGGTATACCACGACCAGGTCGGCGGCACGGGCTTCAGTTTTTCCGCGCTGACTGCCGGCTGGCAGGCGGCCGTGCTGCGCATCCCTGCGGCCGACCGCACTAAGCTGGCCAAGGTGCGCTCGGTCAGGTTCATCATCCGCAACGAGGGCGGGGCCGCAGCGCGGGGCAGGATCCTCGTCGGCAAACTGGTTTTTGAAGGTTCGTCCCTTTCCCCCAGGGTCAGCGGCCCGGCGGCATCCCTGCGCCTGCGGGAAATCCCCGAAATACTCGCGGACGGCTACAGCGCCCCGTCCCTGCAAAGCGCCTTCGGGGAGCCGGTAACAACCTTCCACAGCAATGACGAGGCAACGGACCAGCACATTCTGGAGGCGAACTGGGAAAATATCAACTCTCCGGCGGATTTCTGGGAAATCCGCACCTTCACCACGGAAATTCCTCCGAAAAACTACCGCAAGCTCAATATGTTCATGAAGCTGGTGCGATTTGACACGACGATGGGTTCCCCCCCGGATCTCAAAGCGCGCATGACCCTTTCCTATACCGACGCGGAGGGGAAGGGCGTCAACCTCGTCTTCGGGATACCCCAGGCGAATAACCTGTGGGAGCGCCTGACCATCGACATACCGGGGCGCAAAGCATGGCTGGGCGGCAGGGAGCTTACCTCCGCGATAACAACGAGCCTGACAGCCGATACGGATTCAAAGGAATGGAACAAATTCAGCCTGAAGTTTGAAAACCTGGGCGGCGCGGAAAAGGGGACCCTGTACCTCGACGAGCTGTATCTCTCCGACCCCAGGGACACCATCGGTTTTGCCGGATCCGCGGACATGAGCCTCTACCTTCCCGGCGACGTGGTGAGCCTGGGGGGTGTCCCGCTTTTGCGGAATGTGGCGGTATCGGAAAAGGTTTCGGGCCGCAGCGCCGAGTTCAAGGGCCAGAAGGAGGAAGCGGAGGCCTCGGACTACAGCATGGGCAATTTCAATTCGGCCAGCCTGGTCTCCGGCGAGGTGCTGGGCGCGCTCTTCGCCGAAGGGGAGTTTGCCATCAATGCCTTCGAGGACAGAAACGAGTACGAGGGCGGCCACAGCATACGTTTCCCCTCGGAGGGCAGCGTTGTGGTACTCAAGGATCAGTACAAAAGGAATTTCAACACCCTGCTCCCGGCCATGAGCCGCTCCAACAGCATAGAGAGCGCCCCTGCCGACAGCCTCCATCTGAGGGCCGCGACCGAAACCTACCTTGCCTCGCAGACCCTCACCCAGACATGGAACACGCAAGGCGGCTTTACGTCGAAGGGGGGGCATTCCCTCGCCGCCTACCTTTCGCTGCGCAATACCGCGGAGGGCTACACCCTTGACGAAAACGCCTCCTACGGCGATTCCTGGCTGTCGGCCTACAGACTCATCCTCCCCTGGACCGAAGGCCGCGACGCCGAGCGCCAGGCCTCCCTCAGGCTGGACGGGAATTTCCCCGGCGATTTTATCGGGCTTACCCTGAACCCGGAGCTGTCCTTCGTCAACTCCGGCGAACGCGACAGAAGGCAGCGCGACATGAGCGCCCTTTCCGTGGAGGTTCCCCTTGTTTTCCGGGACTCCCCTGCCGATCCGGGCTGGCGCCTCAGTCTTATATACTCCCGCCGCGCGGACACGACGACCACCGTTCCCGCGAAGGGGGATTTCGCCTCGGACACGCGGACCCTCGCCGACGCCCTGGAGCAGCAGGGTTTTTTTTACAATTCCATACCATTCGCGGAGATCTTTGCCGACTCGAGCCACTCGACCTTCGCCGAGGATACGGAAAACCTCGTGCAAAGCGAGTACACGCCCGAGGCCGCGCTGCGCTATTCCCGCGTCTACGGCGCCTATATCCGGGACCTCCTCCTTCCCTCGCAGGGGGAGCTGCGGGCGAAAAAAACCATGACCAGGGGAGGCGAAATCCTTTCCGCCTCGAATACCTACGAGGCCTCCCTGACGAATTTCGCCGTCAATCTTTTCGGCCGGCAAGGCGCGTACCCCCTCTTCCCCTGGTACAGCATGGACGAGTTCCAGTTCCACAACACCGTGGCCCTTTTCACAAAAGAGCAGGAAAAAGGCATAGACTGGACGGAAACCTTCCACCAGGTTGTACGCTTCACGGGCGAGGATGACGCGCAGCTTCTGTTCGACCACACGGTCACCCTCACGGACCAGGACGACGAGTATTCTTACAAGGGCGCGGGGGCGATAAAATATATATGGACAAGCCCGCTGTCACAGGACTTCGGCATCGACTACCTGCGGAAAAGCCGGGAGTCCGGCTCCTTCTACCGCCACACGGAAAAAATCGAACTGAGCTATACCCGCGCCGAAGGCCTTGACGCCTACCTTGTGGCGGGGCACGAAACGGCCCTGACCCTGCGCAAAGGCAGCTTTATCAAAGCCGAGGTGAACATCGGTTTCGGCATGGAAAGGGATTACTCCGGCCTGCCCCCCGGCTACAAACTCCTCTTCGGCCTGGGCGCGGGGCTTTCGGCCCACTTCATTTTCTGAAAAAAGTCTGCAATTGCCACAGACAGAGAAAAATATGCGCGCATGGGCCGATGCCTTCCAGATCAAGAGAAACCGCCGCGAAATGCGCCCGGCGCATTTGCGCTACAGTTTCGCTATCTCCCCGGGGGAAAGGCCGGAGACGATTGCTATCTGGCCCACAGGGATCTTCAGTTCCTTCATTTTCATGGCGGTTTTCAACGCGGCTTTCTGCTCGGTTTTCCGCTCCGTCTCCCGTTCGGTCTCCAGCCTGGTTTCCTCTATCACCTTCTTTTCCCTTTCCTTGTAGCGCTTCGCGTCTTCCCTGCGGGTTTCCCTTCGGGTTTTCAGCGCGACCTCTTCCGAATATGTCAGCAGCATTCCTTTCACTATCATGTCCGACTCCTTGAATTCAGTATAGCCCATATACAGCTCCCGATACAAGCGCTCCGTGTATTCCAGCACCGCGCGCCCGTCCG
>JAISXE010000163.1 GCA_031270615.1 Spirochaetia bacterium | reverse complement strand
TCCACCTTTTTGCCCGATTTGTGGGGACTTTAATAAAATGAGGAGAAAATAGAATGCTTCAAATTGAATATCTCCATCAAAGTTTTTACGATAAATTGAATAACGACCAGGAACCCAGGAAAATAACGTCAATCGAAGCGGCTGGAATGTGCTGGTCAAGGCGTTTGAAGCGGCTCGATTATTCGGAAGGGAAAAGCGGCAAAAATTATTTCTGGAATGAAACTTCTGGGCAGATGGAAAATACAGCCGTGGCGGGTAAAATCGGAAGCATTGTTCGGGATTTTTCCGGCAGGCTGACCGGCGTGGATATCGCCTCGTCTTCCCTGGTACGCTGGCAGGGCGAAAACGCCGTCCGCTTTGCGGGGGAGGCCGAGGGGAAAAAATTGTCGCCGGTCACTGTCGCGAGCCATAGCTGCGGCATTCTCTATTTTGCGGAGAAATCGGCAGTATACTACGTTATGCCGGAAAATTTCTCAGTCATCAAAGCTTTTTCCCGGGAAGATATTGATCCTGTGTGTATCGCCCTCGCATGGGACGAAAGTCTTTTTTTCCTCTCGGACAGGGCAAGTGGAAATCTGCTTATGCTTGATTTTGAACATGACGCGACGCTGGCGCGCCCGCGCACGTTTGCCTTTAACCAGGATTTCCCTTCCGGCGCCCCGACAGGTATTGTTACGGATCCCGGGGGGAGGGTGTACTGCGCCTCCCCATCGGGTGTGCGCGTTTTTGATTCCGCAGGGCTGGCCCTCGCGCGGGTAACGCTGCCGGGCAGGGCCGCCGCTGTTGCCCTGGGCGGAGGCGGGGGGAAAACGCTTTTTGCGGGAACCTCCGAAGGCATTTTTACGATTGAACTAAATATTTAATTGCATTTAGGAGGCATAAAGCATGGGTAATCCCACACAAAGGAAGGGACCTCTTTCTTTTTTGAAGGTCATAGAGATAGCGAATGTCGTGGCCGGGCCTTTTGCCGGATCGCTTTTGGCGGATTACGGCGCCGATGTTATCAAGATTGAGCAGCCCGGAGACGGCGACCCGTTCCGGGCCTTTCTCCCCAAAAAAGACGGCGAAAGCCTGCGCTGGGCGACGATGGCCAGGAACAAGCGCTGTGTTTCCCTGGATTTGCGCTCGCCCGAGGGGAAAGGCATTTTTTTGAAACTCGTGAAGGATGCCGACCTGGTTATCGAAAATTTCCGGCCCGGCACGATAGAAAAATGGGGCATCGGATACGATGTGATGAAGTCGGTTAATCCCCGCGTTGTCCTGTCCCGTATTTCAGGGTACGGCCAGGACGGGCCATACCGGGAGAAAGCGGGTTTTGGCACGCCGGCCACCGCCTATTCGGGTTATACGGCGCTTCAGGGCTATGCCGACCGCGCTCCGGTAAGCCCGCCTGTCGCGCTGGCCGATTTAATGGCGGGAATGTTCGCCGTCATAGGGGGCTTAAGCGCCGTGCTGGCCATTGCGAGGGGGGAGCAGAAAACAGGGCAGCAGGTCGATGTTTCCCTTTACGAACCCCTGGTCAGAATCCTTGAACAGCAGATTACCGGGTATTCCGTGTCCGGCGAAAAGCCCGTGCGCGAGCCGATGTCCACTTCTGTCGCGTCTCCCGCGTATATCCACCGCACCCGGGATAACAAATGGGTGATTATTGTCGCAAGCACGCAGAAAACCTGGGAACGGCTCCCGCCTGTTATGGGCAAGCCCGAACTGCTTGCCGATCCGCGCTTTCTTGCGAACTCGGATCGCGTGAAGCACAACAGCGAGCTTTTGAAATACATTGACGACTGGACAGGCACTTTGCCCATGAAGGAAGTGTGCAGGCGCCTGGATGAGGCCGGGGTTCCCGCCAGCCCCGCGAATGAGATGGACGACGTGCTGCAGGATCCGCAGTTTGTTGCGCGTGGCAGCATCATGCAGGTTGAGCATCCGGTCCTTGGAAAAATAAACATACCCGGGATTTTCCCGCGTTTTTCCGAGACGCCCTGTGAAATCCGCCACCTGGGCAAACCTGTCGGGGCTTTTAACGAAGAAGTCTACAAGGGCGATCTGGGCATTTCCGACCAGCTTTTCAAGGAATTGCTTGAAAAACATATTATCTGAATAACGAAGGAGCACACGGTGAAAAATCTCAATCTGCCAAAAAAAGTGTTTATCAAAGAGGTTGGGCCGAGGGACGGTTTCCAAATAGAAAAAAAATTCGTTCCTACCGAAAATAAAATCGAAGTGATAGATATGCTTTCCGCCTGCGGCTTTGCGGACATCCAGTACACTGCCTTTGTGCATCCCAAGGCCATTCCCAACATGGCCGACGCGGCGGAGGTCAGCGCGAAAATAAAAAGGCCCGCCGGCGTTGAGTTTACCGCCCTGATTCCCAATCAGAAAGGCTATGAGCGCGCCTGTGGGCTTGGACTCAAGCGGGTAGAGCTTACAATGTCCGCCACGGATTCGCACAACCTCAGCAATCTGAACTGCACCAGCCTGGAATCCATCGCCCGACTGGAAGAATGCCTGAAACTTGGGCTGGAAACGCAGTTGTGCGCCGGCCTCGCGGTTGTTTTCGGCTGTCCCTTTGAAGGCCGGCCCCCCTATGAACGCATCAGGATGCTTGTGGATCGGATTGTCGGGCTGGGAATCAAAGACCTGGGACTGGCCGATACCAGCGGAGTCGGCGATCCGAAACAGGTCTATGATATTTGCGCGCGCCTCGTGGATGCGTATCCCTCGGTTACCTTTTATGTCCATGTCCACAATACCCACGGAGCGGCCGTCGCGAATATTCTGGCAGCCATGCAGGCCGGAATCACGCATTTTGATTCTTCTGTTGCCGGGCTTGGCGGCTGCCCCTATGCGCCGGGGGCTTCCGGCAACGTCGCCACGGAAGATATTGTCCAGATATTTGAATATATGGGAATAGAAACGGGAATTGATATTGACAGACTCATCGCCGCGGCAAAGCGCGTTGAAGAAATTGTGGGCCACAGCGACAGCGCGACCCTCAAAGCGGGAAAGATGGGGCATTTGGTGGAAGGCGGCCCCATTTGCCAGAATAACAGGCAATAGCCTGTTTGACATCTGTGAAAGCCCCTGGGCGCGCAAGGGGGCTGGTCACGATTTTGCAAAGCAAAATCGTTGCTCGCCCATGCAACCTGGCTGGTCGCGATTTTCTTTAAGGCCGTACAAGCAGGCCGTGGGCGAAGCCCCGTGTTGGTAGCGCGAAACGGTCTGCCGCCCATGCGCAAGGGATTGAAGCGGAAATCCCGCAAGCCCGCGTGGCGGGCTGAGGAATTGGAGCGGAAAGCCCGGTTTTTTTTCGGCTGCGCCGAAAAAAAATGCGCCCAAATTCCGAATTATATTTTTTTATAGAGGAGAAACCGCATGCTGAAAATAGAAGTTTTTGATGATGCTTTCCATGATTTGGTTGATCCAAACCAGGAACTCCGCCTGATTGGGGAATTCGGCGGTTTTTTTGAAGGCCCCATCTGGAGCGAAAAGGATCAGGATTTGACGTTCAGCTCCCTGACGAACCAGAAAACATGGCGCTGGAAAGAAGGGTCCGAGCCGAAACTCCTGCGCGAGAACACAAATATCGGCAACGGCATGGCGTATGACTCCTCGGGCCGTATCCTGGTGTGCGAACAGATTGGATACCGCGTCTCGCGGATGAACCGCGATATGGGCGCCTACCAGGTACTCGCGAGCGGATACAACGGCAAGCCATTGAACAGCCCGAATGATATTGTTGTCCATACCAGCGGCATGATCTATTTTACCGATCCGGTTTTCGGGCGCAGACCCACGCGGCATGGGCGCTTTTCCCACGCCCCCCAGGAGCAGAACGTGTACATGATGCATCCCGAAACCTTTCAGCTAACCCTCGCCACCGGAGAACTTTCCAACCCGAACGGCCTGTGTTTTTCCCCCGATGAAAGAAAAATGTATTTCGCGGAAACGACGCTTGACCAGATAACCGTGATGGATGTGCTTCGCAACGGCACCCTGGCCAATCCAGAGTGTTTGGCGAAATCCGTGCCGCGCGGCAAAGGCGGGCCGGACGGAATCAAAGTCGATACGAAGGGCAATATCTGGCTGACCGCCCAGGGCGGCGTGCAGGTCTTTAACCCCCAGGGGAAAATCCTGGGACTCATCTATACGCCGGATGTCTGCGGCAATCTCTGCTTCGGCGGCGGCGAAATGAATACCTTGTTTATGGGTTCCGAATTTGAATGCTATGCCATACGAACCAAAGCACGGGGGCAGAGCCTGAGGCGCTAGCGCCGGGTTGGGAAAAAAGAGAAAACCACAGACTTTTTGATCGGAATTTGGGCGCCTTTTTTTGCGGGTTACCGCAAAAAAACCGGGCTTTCCAGGGCTGCGCTATCGCTCCGGCCCCGGAGTACCGGGGCTGCTTCGCACCCTTCCAATCCCTTGCGCGCCTATACGCAAAATCGCGGCCGCCCATGCAACCTGTCAGGCCCCGCGTGTTTGCAATTCCGCTTGCCATAAGGTGAAACTTGGAATTGCCGCTTGCCCTGCGGGGTTTGTTGACAGAGAGGGTTTTTCTCGTGTATACAAAGCATGATGATACCCTCACTGGAAAACAGGATTAAAGACGCGCGGCTTACGAAAACGGAGCGGCGCATCGCGGATTTCGCGCTGGAAAACCTTACCCGGATTTGTTTCATGACCGCGGACGATATTTCCACGGAGCTGGGGGTCAGCGACGCCTCCGTTATACGCTTTGCCCGTTCATTGGGATATTCGGGTTTCGCCGATTTGCAAAAGAATATCCAGTCGCGCATCAGCGAACACATGGAAAACGGCGCGGACGGGCAGTCAACGCCCTTTGAGCGCCTGACCCGCATCATACCCTACCTGGCGGACGACGA
>JAISXE010000091.1 GCA_031270615.1 Spirochaetia bacterium | reverse complement strand
CTCGGCCATTAACCTATATATACGCCACAGGCTTTTTAGGGCCTCTTGCCCGGAAGCATTGTTATTACAAACACGCTTTCGCGTGCGGTTGCCGGGGCATGCAAAATCGTGACCAGCCCCCTTGTGCCCCACGGGCTTTTTGCGCTTCGCGCAATCTAATTCTATATAGCGAGGGTAAACGCCGATGCCCTGCGGCAGCGCCTGGTTCTGAGCCGCGGCGTACTTGACAAATCCCGGCGGTTTCCCTAGGTTTTCCTTATTATGCCCCGCAATTCCGGCGTGTTCGCGACGCTGCCTGAAAATTTTTTTTCGCCCCTGGCAAGCCCGAACCGGGAACACTACGCGGCCCTTCTGGTTTTATACTTCCGGCTTTTTCAGGAAAACTCCCGGGGCCTGGAACGGGAACAGGTGATGCGCTCGTTTACGGACTATCTGGGCAGAAACCGGGACGCGCTGCTTGCCGACGAGCCGGGGGAGCTTGAGGAAGATTTCTCCGAGGAGGCCGATCCCCGGCAGGGGGAGCTTGATTTCGATTCGGGGCGGTCCCAGGCGGAGGGGCCGCCCGCCTCCGGGCTTCCGGACCGGACGGTGGCAAGCCGTTTTTTGCGCAAGCTCATAGCCTCAGGCTGGCTTGACGAGGAGACCCTTCCCGACTACAGCCGGGTCATCAACATCACCCCCCAGGGGCGGCCCTTTTTTGAGGCCCTCGCGCGGGTGGAGGAGGGGCTTAAAACCGAATACGAAAGCCATGTCGTGGCCATTTATTCCCTGCTCTGCGGGGACGCCGCTGCGGAGAACGGGCATTACGCGGTGCTGAACGCCCACAACGCCACCACGGCCCTCATCGATTCCCTCAAGGTTTTGTCCCAGAGCATCAAGGGCCACTACGACCGCTTTACGGCGGACGCGGCCTCCGTCGGCATCAGCGGGCTTCTGCACCTGCATTACGACATTTACGCCAACGACATCCTTGACGGCGCGTACAAACGGCTCAAAACCTCGGACAACCTTTCCCGCTACCGGCCCAAGATCATCAAAAAAGTCGGGGATCTCCTGGCCGACGAAGCCTGGCTTGCGGACAGCGCCCGCAAACTTTCCCGCCTCGGTTCGGGAACCATGTCCGACGGCCGCCGGCGGCTGGAGACCATGCTGGAGGAGATCCGCGACACCCTGCGGGCGGTTGACCCGCTTCTGGAGGACATAGACCGGCGGAACATGCTCTACGCCCGCGCCAGCATCGAGCGGGTCAAAACCCTTCTGGAACCGGATTCCACCATCGCGGGAAAGCTCACGTCCCTGGTGAGGGAACTCTATGCGTACCGGGGCCACGACCGGCTTTGCCACCGCGTCCACGCCCTGCGCCTCTTTGCGCCCGAGTCCCTTTACCGCCGCTACAGGCGGGACGCGGTGGAACCCAAACGCGCCTTTTTTGCCGAGGACAAGGAAGCCGCAAGGCGCGCGGAAGAGGACCTCCTGCTCCGCCTGGAACGCCAGCTTGGCCCCGCGAAGATAAGCGGCTGGCTTGACGGGCAGGGCGGCAGGCAGCGGCTTCTGGCTGCGGCAGACCTTGTGCGGGACGAGAACTCCTTTGTGCGTTTTGTCTACAGCGTCTTGTACGCCGACTCCCGGCCCCGCTTCACTTACCATTTGGAGGAAAACCCCGAAAGCCCCGTCGAAAGCGCGGGCTACCTCGTCCCCGATATTACCCTGAGGAGAAAGCAATGATACCGGAAACCGGGGAGCTATTCCGCATATCCGACCTCAGCGAAGACGAGTTTTCCCTTTTCCGCGCCGCCCTGCGCGTCCTTTTGTCGAAAACCTTTATCATCCGGGGCCTTGAAAGGGACGAACAGCTCTATGATTTCGCCATCAACAACCTGCCCATCTTCGACGCGTGGTTTTCCTGCATGGACGCCCGGATCGTCCGGGACGAGGGGCGTGGGGTCATCGCGTTCCGGGGCGGCAGCGATACCCGCTTCCGCCTGGGCAGGGAGGAAACCTGCGCGCTCCTGGTTTTCCGGCTGTTGTACGAAGAGAAGCGCGCGGAGCTGTCCCTTTCCGCCTTTCCCTCGGTGACGGTTTTTGATTTCCTCCAGAAGTACGGCGCGATGGTGGACGACCAACTGCGGAAAACCCGGCTCGTGGAAGTCCTCAGGCGGCTTCAGACCCACAAGCTTATCGAAATCACCTCCCCGGACCCCTCCGAAATGGATGGCATGATCATCCTCTACCCAAGCCTCGCCCTCAGCGTGGACAAGGACAGCATCGACGAGCTTATCGCCTCCCTGGCCCCGAAAGAGGAAGGCGGCGGGGACAAAGAATGATTACCCTGGAACGGGCGCGCCTTGTGGGCTGGCACTTTTTTGAGGACAGCACAATCGACATCGGCAATCGCTGCCTGCTGGCGGGCGACAACGGATCCGGGAAGTCCACCATCGTGGACGCCATCCAGTACGCCATGGCCGCCGACCTCCGCAAGGCAAAGTTCAACGCCGCAGCGGGGGACCGCAAGGGGGGCGGGCGGGACCTGACGGGGTATGTGCGCTGCAAACTCGGGAGCGAGGCCACCGAATACCTGCGGGACGACGCGGTGGCACACGTCATGCTGGAGTTCTCCTGCCCCGGGGAAGCCTTTACCGCGGGGGTCTGCGTGGAAGCCTTCAGCGACGGCAGGCTCACGGAACATTTCTGGCTGGGGCAGAACATTCCCGTTTCCCGCCTGCAGGTACGGGGCGAGGGCGGCGATCCCCTGGTCTTCCGCCAGTTCCGGGACCTTCTGGCCGGAAGCGGCGCGCGGGTCTACGACTCCAAGAAGCAGTACCTCCGGGACTTTACCGCCAGGCTCGGCGTGTGGCGGCGAATGGCCGAATACAACCCCTACCTGGAAGCCTTTACCCGCTCGGTCAGTTTTACCCCCCTGGTGTCCGTGGACAGATTCGTCTGCGATTATATCCTGGAAGACAGGCCCGTGGACATATCCACCATGAAGGCCAACCTGGAAAGCTACAAGGAAGCGGACAGGGAGGCCAGGGCCGCGGTACTCAGAATCGAGGCCCTGAAGAAAATCTGCGCCAAGGCGGCGGAGTGGCAGAATTACCAGGGCCTCATCATCAAGCAGGAATACCTGAAACTCCGGCTGGAGCGCGACAGGGAGGCCCTGGGCGAAAAAGCCCTGGAACAGAAGCTCCGGGACGGCGAGGCGAGGCAGGCCTCCCTGGAGCGGGAAATCGAGTCCCTGGGCGCGGCCCGGTTCGAGTGGGAACACGAGCGGCAGGAAACCGAACGCGCCCTGGCAGTCCACGACGCGCACATCCTGTATACCCGCCTTGAGGAGAAAACCGGAAGGCTCCGGCTTGAACTGGAGGGCGAGCGGAAAAAGGCGGAGCGCCACGGCATCCTGAAGTCCCAGTGCGAAGCCCTTCTGGACCGCCCCCTGGCCGGGAACCCCGCCGATGACATTCCGCTTGTCGAGGCGGAGGAAACCCAAAGCCGGGGCGAAAAAGACGAAGCCCGGCGGCAGAAAAACGAGGCCGCCCAGGCCCTGCACGAGGCCCTGGCGGAATTGGCAGAGCTGGAAAAAGGCCTTCCCAGGTATCCCGAAGCGCCCACGGCGCTCCGGGAAGCCTTGCAGAAGGACGGCATAAGCGCCCACTTCCTGGCGGACACCGCGGAAGTGACGGATCCCGAATGGACCGACGCGGTGGAGGGCTGGCTGAACACGCTGCGTTTCGCGGTGCTGGTGGACCCCGGCGAATTCCAAAAAGCCCTGGAAATCTACGACAGCCTCCCCCGCTCCGTGGGAGGGGCCTTTCTTCCCAACCTGGAAAAAATGCGCCAGGCCCAAAGCCGGGAAGGGTCCCTGGCGCGGCTGGTGAAAACCGACTCGCCCTACGCGCGCATCTACGTCGACTACATCCTGGGCGAAGTCATGCGCGCCGACATCCGCTCCCTCAAAACATACGCCCGGGCCGTCACCCGCGAGTGCATGGCCTACTCAAACCACACGGCCTCCCGTATCCGGGAAGAGGTGTACCGCCGCCGCTATCTGGGCATGGCCGCCCGCAAGGAACGCAAGGACTTCCTTTCCGCCGAAGCCTTCAGGCTCCGGCGGGAGCGGGACGAGGCCGCCGAAAAGGAGCGGCGGGCCGCCGAGCGGGAGGAACTTTCCCGCAGGGCCTACCGGGCGCTTCTGGAAATTGCCCAGCTCCTCCCCTCCCTGGCGGCCTGCCAGAGACTGCAAAGCGAAATCGCCGAAGCCGAAACGGCCCTTGCCGCCATCGACACAAAGGGTTTCCAGGAACTGCAAAACAAGCGAAACGAGCTGTCGCTGCGCATCCGGGAAGCCGGGGAACGCCTCATGGCGCTCAACAAAGCCCTGGGCCAAACCGAAGAGGTGCTTGCCGAAAGCCGCTCAGGTCTCAGCGCCGCGGCCCAAGCCCTGGAAACCTGCGAGGCGTCCCTCGCGGCTTTCAGCGAATCCCACCCCCGGGAAATGGGAGGCTGCGAGGCCTACGCCGAGGAGAAAATCCGGAAAACCGGCATCCAGGAACTCATCGGCAGCTACGAATCCACGCTCAAAACCTTCACCACCCGCACGGAAACCCTCCAGCGGGAATACCACAACCTGGTGCAGGCCTACGACAGGGACTTCAACGCCCTGCTCTCGGTGGAACCCTCCGAAAGCGCCGAAGCGGACAAAATACTCATGCGCCTTGAAACATCGGAGCTTCCGGCCTACCGGGAGAAAATCGCGAAAACCCGGCGGGACGCGGAGCGGGAGTTCAAAGACCACTTCATCGCCATCCTGAACGAAAAAATCGAAAACGCGCGGGAAAGCTTCCGGGAAATCAACGACACCCTCAAAACCCTCAGCTTCGGGCGCGACCAGTACCGCTTCACCCTCGAAGAACGAAGCGACCGCCGGGGGCAAATCGAAATCATCAAAAAAGCCGCCGCAATCCCCGCCCTGGAAGAAGACGGCCTGTTCTCCCAGCTTACCGACCCGGCGGAACACAAAGCCGCCCAGGAGCTTTTCGAGCGCATCCTCGCGGCCAATCCGGACTCCCCGGAGCTGCGCACCATCTGCGACTACCGCAGCTACTTCCACTACGACATCAAAATCCGCGACACCCAGTCCATCGACCACAACACCGGCAAGCCCCTGGAACTGTCGCTCTCCAAAGTGCTGCGGGAAAAATCCGGCGGCGAGGCCCAAACCCCCTACTACGTCGCCATCGCCGCGAGCTTCTACCGCTTCTACAAAACCCGGCCCGAGGAAACCGTGCGGCTCGTCATGTTCGACGAGGCCTTCAACCGCATGGACGACGAGCGCATAGGCTCGATCCTCGAGTTCTACCGGAACCTGGACATCCAAATCATCAGCTCCGTGCCCACCGAGAAAATCGAAGCCATCGCCCCCCACATGGACAGAATCAACCTGGTCATCCGCCACGGCTACAACGCCTTCGTCCGGGACTTCCACAAAAAAAGCGCCGACCACACATAAGGCAAGCAAACCACCGCGCAGAAAACACAAACAAAAAAAGATGCGCTTCACATCCCTTTCCCGTGCCGTCAGTGGTTATCCCCGTGCGGTTATTTGGGCGTGTTTCGCATAACGGAGTCACGCGCGGCAAATTCCAGTATTTTCGGGGGGGGTGTGCGCATTTTTGGCGCCGGAGCGCCAAAAACCAGGCTTTCCGCTTCAATTCCTCGCCCCCTTGAGGGGGCTGCGGGATTTCCGCTTCAATCCTTTGCGCCCCACGGGCTGAC
>JAISXE010000084.1 GCA_031270615.1 Spirochaetia bacterium | reverse complement strand
CCGGACTTTGGCGGTATCGGCCCCATAATTTTCCGTTCCCTGGCCGGACTTAAACTGAAAGGACAGGTGCATATTGGACAAACCGCTGCCGGCGGTGGATGACCAATAAGCCGTATCCGCAAAATCCCCCAATCCCTTTGCCTTGAGGTTTTTATACATCAATTCCAGCTCGCCGGCGCTCGGCAAAAACCAGTCGTCAGCCCCTCCATACACAAGCCCATCGCAGTACAGAACAGCGTTTCCGCTTATATCCTTTTTTTTCATAAGCTCCGCAAGATGTTGTGTGTTCCTCTTCCCGCTTCCTACCGCGGGAGAGGTCCCGGCGCTAATCCCCGTGCCCCATTCGCGCTCTGTTTCGGTCTGGACGGGCGCCGCTTCCAAATAACGCCAGCCCCCCGAAACCCTCCCCTTGTCATAAAAAACAATTCCCCCGGCCGGCCCCTGCTCGCCGATCCGGTAATCGCCCCCGCCGCGAGCCGTGGGCCGCCTTTGGGAAAGAAGAAAAGCGATCTGGTCGTCGGCCCGTACCGTCGCGGAAGCGCCCGCCTCGATTACGGCGGTGGAAACCTCAACGGCCTGCACCCTAAAACGGTAATTTCCGCCCATATCGGTAAAAGAACCTGTTATGATAAACCGGACGCCAAGCATCTTTCCTATGGCCTGGATCGATTCGCCGCTCATCTCCCCGGAAAGCCGCAATTCCTGCTCTTTCTTAATGGCATCAACGTTTTTCCTGTCAACCATCAAAAGCGTCTTTTTGCTGACCAGATGCCCCGTCAACTCTTCCTCAATATGATCCGACAGGGACCCGGAATCCGAATCAATCCCGAATACCGCGACTGGCGCGTTTCGGGGCAGCCCGGCCCCAATGGCGTCTCCCGCCTGACGAATCGCCTCCGCAAGGGTAAGGGTCTGGGCAAAAAGTCCGGCCCCCCCAAAAAGCAGCATTGCCATACCCAGTAAAATTATACAGCCTGTTCCAAAACCCTGTTTAGGTGGGGGAAGCCTCCCCCACGCTCCAGCCCTGCGGTCTTCCGCTCCCCTGGATGCATGGGCGAGCAGCGCGCGGAGCGCGCGACCAGCCCCCTCTACGGGGGTTTGCCACCCCCGTAACGCCCCCGGATCACCGCAAGAAGGAAACCCCCTGGGGTTTTGGAACAGTCCCATATAATACAACAGTATTTTTTTCATGGCCCAAAGCGCCCCTAGAAGGCCCTGATTGGCCTGACCAGGAACTGTGTATAGTAACCGGCGGGGGCCCCTCTTTTTCGGGCATACTCCCCATAAAAATCGTAGACCCACACCATAAAGTCCCCGCCGCCACTCATGCCGCCGGCCAGTGAAGAAGACCAGTATACACTCATAAAGCTAAAATCGCCCCAGCCGTTTTGCCAAAGGTTCTTTTCCATAAGCTCCAGTTCCTCAATGCCCGGCAGAAACCAGTCCTTAAAACCGTCAAAATCAAGGGCGGCGCAGTAAGGAGCCGCGTTGGTGGGGACGCCCATGCCGTTCTTATAGTTTGCCTTTATCGCCTCAAGATACTCTACAATAACGGCGGTATTCTTTTTGCCGCTTCCTATGGCATTGGACAGGGGAAGTTCATCCGCACCCTGTTCAATGGCAACCCAATTCAGCCTCGCCTCAAGTTCTTTGGGCGCTGCTTCGAGATACCGCCACCCGTCGGTAACCTCCCCCTTGTCGTAGAATACTATCCCCCCGGCGGGTCCCCAGTCGCCGATCCTGTAGTCCCCCCCGGACCTTTCCGTGGGTTCGCGGGCTGCGGGAAGTTTGTAGCCCATCTCCTTTTCCACCGGCTTGTCTTTTTCTATCAGAAAACCGATCTGGTTATCCGCAAGAACCGCCGCGGATGACTGGGTTTCGATAACCGCCGTAGTCACATTAATTGTCCTCACCCTGAAACGGAAAGTTCCTCCCAGGTTTGTAAAAGAACCCGACACGATATACTCAGCGCCAAGCATCTTTCCGATGGCCTGCATTGATTCGTCGCTGACATTTCCGGAAAGCTGGAAATCCACCTCCTTCCGGATCAGGTCCAGATTTTTCCTGTCGGTAACGACCAGTTTTCTGCCGCCCACCAGCCAGCCGGTCAATTCCTCTAAAATGTGGTCCGCCAGCGATTCCGACTCTGAGCTGACATTGAGCGCCGCCACTTTTGAACCGCTTTTCAGGGCGGTTTCTATGTTTTGCGCGGCAGCCTGAATCGCCTTGTCCAGAGACACGGCATTCCCCGCGGATTCGGTTTCCGTTGGCGGCGCCGGCGCTGTTGGCGGCGCCAACGGCGCTGCTGCCGGCAATTCCACGGGCTGGGGCGCGCTGCCGCAGGATATCATAAGCAGAATCATGCCAATCCCCGCCACAAATTTTCCTTGCCGCACCGCCCCCGCGAAGATCGCACATAAAAAAGTCCCTTTCAAAACACCGGACAAGAGACCCGCGCTATTATTTGTTTTCATGGGGAAATAGTATATCATAATCCCATGCAGGGCAAGCTCCCCGCTTCACTCCTCACTGATATGATGCGCCCTTTGTCAATAGTTTTTGCAAGAATCTTAAAAATATTTCTTCTTCTCCTCCGCAAAATTGCGACCAGCCTAAAGGCGGACCGCCGTTGTTGTATACGGTTAAGTTTTCTTTGCGCCCGACCGTAAGACCGGGAATTAAGGGACGCGGCTTTGCCGTGTGGAGTCCGGGCTTACCCGCTCAAAAAACAGCATCAACGTGGCCATTAAAAACCTTACGGACTTTGGCATTTCCACGCTGTGTTTCTGGGTTCTTGGATTCGGCCTGATGTTCGGGGCGTCGGTGAGCGGAATCCTCGGGACGGTTTTTTTCTTTTTTAACCCGCCTTCGGTATGGCCTGCAGTTTTTCTTCTTTTCCAGGCCGTGTTTTGCAGTACCTCCGCGACCATCGTGTCCGGCGCGGTCGCCGAGCGGATGCGTTTCAGCTCCTACATTATTTCCACTGTCATTTTGTCGTCCCTTATTTATCCGG
>JAISXE010000063.1 GCA_031270615.1 Spirochaetia bacterium | reverse complement strand
GCCCATGCATCCTGGGAAACCGCGTGATAGCCCACAGGGTTCTCCCGGTTATGCGGCAACCTGCCTGAATGCAGCGCGATTGCCTGCAATCGCGGTCGCGGTTTATCGGCCTTTCGCGACTTCCTGATTGCAACCACTGGGCGAAGCCCCGCAAAATCACGCAATTTCCGTGATTGCTGTGCCCTGTGGTCAGTGAGGTCTTTCGGTTTCTCTTATTCTGTTGTGCAAGGCGGGGAATTATTGGGGATAGGCTCTTATTCATCTCAAGCAAACACACAGGGGTCTGTAACATCAATTCGGCCAGCGGTATCCACAAACCCGCCAGCCCCATAAGCGGCGCAGAGCTGGGCGGCCCTTCCCGTTTTGCCCGCCCGCCGCAGGGCTTCAAGAATCAATTGGGTGTTCCGCTTTCCGCTTCCCACAGCGGTTCCCGTACCGCTCACATCCTTTCTGGATAGGCCCCTGCCGCCTATTTTGTATTCCCTCCCGCGCTTTGCGGCAAAAGGGTGGATGCCTGCGGCTGGATCGTGGAGGCTCGCGGGGCTGGCGGCGGCGGTTCAGTTGCGGTAAAGACCGGTTTGTGGGCCCCGCCGAAGTACGCCAGCACGTTTTTGGCGTTTGGATACCGCGCCAGTGTTTTAGCCATATTTTCTTTGGCAAATTTGCCGCGGATTTTCAAATGTATATCCCAGCATTCCTTCGCGGTTCTTTCGTATGCCGCGTCATTGATGGGGAACAAAGCGTTGAATTTTGCTATGTCAAACGACAGCTTCTGATCGCGGCAAAGTTCCATATACCTTTTTATGTGCGCCTGTATCTGGTCTTTATCATAGCCCTTGCCCCGGATGAATTGAATCTCCCCGGACTGCATGGCGAACATTACCAGAAAAAACGCCGCTTTTTCCGGGCCTACCTGTTTGGCTAATTCCCGAAAACAAGACGGATCATTATAGTAGGGAATAATATTTTCAGCCGGAATACGCCAAGCTTTGGCGGATTGGGCAATGTATTCCAGCGCGGCGTAGGAGGAATGGCTCGCCATGGCTTCCGTGATGCCTTCGGCCAAAAAAAGCCACCCGTCCGGCTGTTTGCCGGGTTCTTCCTCTTCAAATACCCTGGCAATATTGAGGACGTGCTGCGGTTCATGATGCGCGCCATAGATCAGAAAAAAGTTCCGCCCGGCGAGGCTGGTTTTTTCATAATGGGCTTCTCCCGAAATCGTGTCTCCGTGGGGGCGTTTATACAGACGCTGCGCGTTGGCTTTGTAATCGTAGGCCGACGGCGCTGGTTTGGGAACAGCCACCGGCGCGGGCCGGTAGTCAAAGGCCAGGCTTGCGGTTTTTTCGTTCTGCACGCGCACGGTTTTGGTTTCCCGGTGCTTGTCCGCGTAGGTCACGGAAACGCTGTAGGCCCCTTCCGGGAGGCGTTTTGTCAGCGTGGCCCCCGCGCCTATGGCCGCGCTTTCGGCCGGAAGGCCCTCTATTTCCAGGTTTCCGGCTGTGCGGCTGCGTACGCGCAAGGTCCCCGGTTCGATTACCCGGCTTGTGAAGGCTATGGTCTTCGCGCTTTCGTTTTCGACAAGCTCCTGCCGGGTTTCAGGCTCAAGGCCCGCCAGGTAGCGCATGGTAAACCCGTACTCCCCTTCCCTCAAAGTAAGGGTCACGGGTTTTTTCGCTTGCAGTTTGAGCGTCTGGTCGGAACCCTCGCCCTGCACCCTAAGCTCCCCGGCTGTCAGCGCGCTCACCGTTATTTTCGCGGGCCGCCACTTCAGGTCAAAAAGGTCGAAGTTCTTTTCCGGCTCCTTTGTTGCCGGTTCCTGGGCCAGGCTGGCCGTGTCGGTGTATCCACGGGTCGCCACTTCCCCCATCGGCTGCCCGCCTTCTGGAAGGCCGCCCTGCATCGCCTCCCGCAGGACCTTCGCCACCACCTGCTGGGCCTTTTTCGGGGCCTCGCGCTTCACATAGGCCAAAAGCTCCCCTGCCCCCAGGTAGCGGCCCTCGCGCTTATCCGCCCCGCCTTCAAGGCCCCGCAGGGCCGTCCAGGTCAGCACGCCCTGCCCGTCCCCGGCAGACTCTATGGCGTACTGGTTCCCCGCGGCGGCCATCAGGATTGCCAGGTTCGCCTTCTGGCCCAGGTCGCCCCAGGCCCGGTCTATGGCGCTGGTCCTGTCCTCCAGCGCGCCGGAGCGGCAGGTGTCCAGCATCACGAAGATGTTCCGCGCGGGTATTTTCAAAAGATTCCCCAGAAGGTCGTGTTTCAGGATGTTCCTTTCGGGGTTTGTCGTCCAGCCCTCCGCGTCCGCAGGCAGGAAGTAAAAGTCCTTGTACCCGTCAACGTCCCCGTGGCCGGAGAAGAAAAACACGAAGGTGTCGCCCTCGGCCACCAGGGGCTTTATCTCGCCAAACTTCCGCGCCAGGCCCTCCTTGGTAACGTCCGCGTCGTACAGCCCGTAGGTTTCCACCTTCGCGTAACGCGTCCCGGTCGTCCCCTGCCCGGCCAAAGCCCTGCGCAGGGCCTCGGCGTCGGCCTTGGTGTATTTTAGTTTGTTCAGGTCTTCGCCCGCTTTGGCGTAGGTCTGGATCGCGGCGGTAAAAACGTGCAGCGCGGGCCGCGTTTCCACGGCGGCGGGCGGCTTCCAGCTTGTTGTTATTTCCACCGCCGCCTTTTTGGATTCCGGCGCGCCATGCTCCCGCCCGCCGAACACGCTCATGGAGATGCGGTTAAGCCCGGGCTTTAAGTCCACGGCCAAAGCCGCCTCGTACACGGTAAAGCCTTTTTCCTCGCGCTTGGAAGTCATCACCTCTTCCAGCCCCGGAAGCCCCGCGCACAGCCCGCCGTTGTAAACCATGATCTTCCCCGCGCCCTGGCCCCTGTCCGTTATGCGCACCCTCACCGTTTCGGCGGCCTTGTCGCTGGTCCTTTTCGCATCGCCTATGAGCTGTATCAGGGGTATCTTGTCCGCCTCTTTCAGCAGGCCCGCCAAAGTAACGCCGTCCTTCGCGGCGGGCGTTTCCGCGCCGCCTTCGGCCTTCGCATCCTCCTTTTCGCCCCGCAGGGCCTTTGCCACAAGGTCGCTGCGGTGCAGGGCCTCGCGGAACTGGTCCATCGTAAAGGTTTCGCCCCCCGCCTGCACCGTGAAAAGCGAGGCGCCTTTCTTGGAGCTTGCGTAATAGCCGGAGGCGCTCAGGCAGATCCACTCGGCATCTTCGGCTGTTTCGCCAAAACCCGCGCAGCGGGCTATCTCCTGTCCCGTGGCTATGTCGCGCATGACGATTATCCCGTTTTCCCCGCCGTGGAACAGCCTGCTTCCGTCCGCGCTGAGGGCAAGGCAGTTGATGTTTTCGCTGGTCTTTATGGCGCTTAACGCAGCCCCCGCGCCGTCCCACACGCCAATCGCCCCGCCCCCAGCCGCGGCGGCCCTCTCCCCCCCGGGCTGGAGGGCAAGGGCAAAGGCCCCGGCAAAGGCGTAGCGCGCGAGCCGCGAGCCGCTCTTCGCGTCCGAAAGGACAAGAGCGTCCTTTTCCGCGCGCAGGACCCGTCCCCCTCCCAGAGCGGCAGGGCCGGAAAAGCCGGAAGCGCCGCCCTCCAGAGGCCTCCCGTCCCCGGCATCCCAGAAAAGCACCTCCCCGCTTTCGGAAATACCCGCGAGGGTGTCTCCCTCCGGCCCGTATTCAAGCGCCACGGGGGCCGCAGGGGTTTCTATCGTAAAAAGCTCCTTCCGCGTCCGGCGCTCCCACACGGTTATTTTTCCGCCGATGGAAACGGCAAGCCCCTTCGAGTCTTTCGAGAAGGCCGCGGCGCGGACCGCCCCCTCCCCGGCCTTCCACGCATGAAGCTGCTTTCCCGCGTGAACGTCCCACACCCGCAGCATGCCCGATGATGAAGCGCCAGCCAGGTATTTCCCGTCAAGGCTCAAGGCCAGTGCCGTAAGCCCCGAAAGCGGCGCGTCCTGGGCGGGCCGGGGCGCGTCCTGGGCCGGGTCCGCGGCGGCAGGGGCCTTTTTTTCCGCAGGGGCAAAAATAAAAACCGCCGCAACGCAGACAAGGAGAAAACCGCCAAGCAAAAACAGGCCTTTCATGCCGAACCGTTTCTTTTTGCCCGCCCGGTCTTCCTGCATAGGGTTTTCCCCCTGTCCGTTAGTCGCCATAACGCGCCTCCTGGGTTTAATCGCGCACCGCAAAAACGGTTTGCGTTTGTAAAAGCAATACCTCATGCTAACAAGGAAAAATGAAGGTGTCAAGAAAAGAGTTTGCGCGCATTTGCGGCGTAAAACGCCGCAAACCCAGGACGCATGGGCGAGCAGTATTTTTGTATCCGCGTAGCGGATACAAAAATACGACCAGCCAGGCTTTCCGCTCCAATCTTTTGGCTAAAGCCAAAAGGATTTCCGCTGCAATCCCTTGCGCCCCACGGGCTTTTCAAGTTTTGGAAAAGGCTCCATGTATAACGACAAGGGTTTTTTAAAGCCCAGGTTGCAGGGGCGGCAGACCGTTCTGTTTCACCAACGCGGGGCTTCGCCCACGGCCTGCTTGTACGGCCTTAAAGAAAATTGCGACCAGCCCAGGTTGCAGGGGCAGCAGCCCGTTTTGCATTATAGGCCGCACTTAGAGCCTATCCCCAAATAATTCCCCGCCTTGCACAACAGAATAAGAGAAACCACTGACCACAGGGCACGGCAATCACGGAAATTGCGTGATTTTGCGGGGCTTCGCCCAGTGGTTTGCAATCAGGAAATCGCGAAAGGCCGATAAACCGCGACCGCGATTGCAGGCAATCGCCCTGCATTCAGGCAGGTTGCCGCATAACCGGGAGAACCCTGTGGGCTATCACGCGATTCC
>JAISXE010000042.1 GCA_031270615.1 Spirochaetia bacterium | reverse complement strand
CTCCTTCGGACCCGGACCTCACCGCGCATGCGAAAACGGCATACCGCACGGGGGCGAACCCGCCCCCGGACAAGGCGGTGGTACGGAATCTTAACCCATCCAACCTTCACCATGTATGGATGTATGACGCGGGTACAAGTGCATGGACGGATAAGGGCGATGCTTTTTTCCCAACCACTCCTGGAATAACGGTATCCTCCGGCGATGTGTGCGACGCTTTAAACGTATACGCCCGCACCCTGCTCTTCGGGCCGGGAAACAGCCGGCCGATTCCCGACAGGGTTTCGGTGTGGAATTACCATAACGCATGGACGGGAACCACCTGGTCAGGCACATACGCGGATGTCTGGGTCTATGACGCCGCCGCCGGCGAATGGGAAAACAAAGGGGATATATGGACGCATGTGGCAACGGGCGGCGGCCTTGATTACAGTTACCAGTACATCGTGATTGATCCAGCCAGGCCTGTCAAAGACGCCACCAACCTTGATCTGTGCAGCAGGGTGGAACTGACAATCGCCAACACCGGGTACAGGCTGCCCACGGAAGCCGAATGGGAATTCGCGGCCCGGGGCGGCGACCAGGCCAGCGATCCCCCCTGGGGCAATGTGTACGCGGGGAGCGATTCCCCGGATGGCGTGGCCTGGTACCGGGGCACCAGCTTTCCTGAAATACCTGTCGCTTCCGGCAACAGGGAATACGGCGCGCACCCCGTCGGCGACAGGAAAAACCCCAACAGCCTGGGGCTGCACGACATGGGCGGCAATGTCTCCGAATGGTGCTGGGACGTGTATGTTCCGGACACAGGCAGCGTCACCGATCAGGAAGGGCCGCCGATGCCTGAAGAATACATCACATCGGCCTATGCCTCAATAAAAAAGCCCTGGCCCACCATGCCGGAGGGCAATCCGCCCCCCGTGGCCACCATCCCGGCAGTCAATCCGGCCGACCAGGACAACCCGGCCAAACTCGAATATGTGCCCAAAATAAAAGAATCGCGGGTCTCCAGCGTTTTTCGCGGCGGCGCATGGTACGACTATGCCGAAAAATGCGCGGTTTCGGCCCGGGAATCCGGCCCCCACTCGCAGACAGGCCATACCGGCCTCCGCCTCGCCCGCAGCCTCTGAAATAAGGGGTTTCGATCAAAAGCCCGTATTTTCCGCGTGGCCAGTGGTTTCTTTTGTTCTGCCGGGTAACTTGGGTTATTTACGGATAAGCCCTAAATCAGGTTCTCCATAATAAAAGCGCGGCGCTCCGGCGTGTTTTTGCCCATGTAAAAATCCAGGGTCTCGGGAACGGACTTGATCGACTTGACGTTGACATCCAGAAGGCGCATATCCGCGCTGATAAACTGGCCGAACTCCTTGGGGCTTATCTCCCCCAGGCCCTTGAAGCGCGTAACCTCGTTCCCCGGGATTTGGGCCATCGCCTCGTCGCGCTCTTTCATCGAATAGCAGTACCTGGTCTCCTTTTTGTTGCGCACGCGGAACAAAGGCGTCTCCAGGATAAAAACGCGGCCGCTGACCACAAGCTCCTCAAAGTAGGAAAGGAAAAACGTCAAAAGCAGATTGCGGATATGGAAGCCGTCGTAGTCCGCGTCCGTCGCGATGACGATGCGCCCGTAGCGCAGGTTCGCCGGGTCATTCTCGATGCCCAGGGCCTCCATCAAATTGTAAAGCTCCTCGTTCTGGTAAATGGCCGGCCGCTTTTTCCCGTACATATTCTGCGGCTTGCCCCTCAGCGAAAAAACCGCCTGGGTGTACACGTCCCGCGAGGACACCATGGACCCGGAAGCGCTTTGCCCCTCGGTCAGGAAAATCGTGGAAAGCTCGCCCTTCTCGCCGTCCTCGCCCAGGTGGTATTTGCAGTCCTTCAAATTGGGATTGTTAATCGAAACCTTCTTCGCGGCCTCCTTGGCCTTCTTCTGTACCTCGGAAAGCTCCTTGCGGAGCTTCTCGTTGTTGGCGATTTTTTCCTCAAGGGCCTTTGCCAGCTTCTTGTTCACCTGGAGCTGGGTAATCAGGGCGGACTTCACCTCCGTCACAATCCAGCCGCGGATCTCCGCGTTGCCCAGCTTGTTCTTGGTCTGGCTCTCAAAAATCGGGTTTTTCAGCTTCACGGCGACGCAGCCGGTAAAGCCCTCCCGCACGTCGCTGCCGGAGTAGTTCTTGCCAAAAAACTCGTTCACGCCTTTTAGAATACCCTCGCGGAAAGCCGAAAGATGCGTGCCGCCGTCAGAGGTATACTGGCCGTTCACAAACGAGAAATACGTCTCGCCGTAGTTGTTCGTGTGCGTAAAGGAAAACTCGATCTGGTTTCCAGCGTGGTACACGATGTCATACAGCGTCGAGGACCCCACCTCGGAGGCAAGAAGGTCCAGAAGGCCGCCCGAGCTGTGGAACTTCTGTTTGTTGTATACCAGCGTCAGCCCCCTGTTCAGGTAGGCGTAATTCCACATGCGTTTTTCGATGAACTCGCCGTTGAACGCATACTCGCCGAAAATCTCCGCATCCGGCACAAACTCCACCAGGGTCCCGTCCGGCTCCTTGGAGTTCTTGCCCGACTTCTGGCTGACCAAAACCCCTCGGGAAAAAACCGCCTCCGCCCAGGCCCCGCCGCGAAACGCCGCCACCCGGAACTCCTGCGACAGCGCGTTCACCGCCTTCGTGCCGACCCCGTTCAAACCCACGCTGAACTGAAACACATCGTCGTTGTACTTGGCCCCCGTGTTAATCACCGACACGCACTCCACAATCTTGCCCAGCGGAATCCCCCTGCCGTAGTCCCGCGCGCTGACCTTTGTGCCCTTGACCACCACATCGATCTGCCTGCCGTGCCCCATGATGAACTCGTCGATACTGTTGTCCACCACCTCTTTCAGAAGAATATAAACCCCGTCGTCGTAATTCGAGCCGTCCCCCAGGCGCCCGATATACATGCCCGTGCGCAGGCGGATATGCTCCAGGGAACTCAAAGTCTTTATCTTGCTTTCGTCGTAACTGGTCTTCGTCTTCGCTGCCGTCGCCATCTGTCTCTCCCTCCCGGATTTCCGATGCGTCAAAGATAGCACATTTCCCGCCGCCCGGCAATGCGTCCTGAGGGCATCGGCGTTTGCCATCATTGTATAGAATTAAATTGCGCGAAGCGCAAATAGCCTGCGGGGCGCAAGGGATTGAAGCGGAAATCCTTTTTGCCGCCCGGCGGCAAAAAGATTGCAGCGGAAAGCCCGGTTTTTGGCGCGGGAGCGCCAAAAAGGCGCACACCTCTTTCTTAACTTGTTGACAGTGCGCTATGACTGAAAAAAGCAAACACCGATACCCGGCAATGCGTTTGCTTTTTTTTCGCGCGCGGATTATAGTGGTGCCATCATGCGGGAACAAGAAACAGCCATCGCCGTGCGGGACCTTTGCGTGCGCTACGGGCAGTACGAAGTCCTCAGCGGCATAGACTTCACCGTCCCGGCAGGGGACTTCCTCGCCATAGCGGGACCCAACGGATCGGGAAAAACAACGCTGGTAAAAACCCTGGCCGGCCTTCTGCCCGCCGCGAAAGGGGAAATCGTTTTTGCCCCCGGCATCAAACTGGGCTACCTGCCGCAGAAAACCGCCTACGCCGACCCGCGCTTTCCCGCCACGGTCCGCGAGGTAGTCGCCTCCGGCATCGCCGCGCGCAAAACATTTCCCCGCAGGCTCATCCCCCACGACAAAGAGCGGATTGAAGACGCCCTGGGCCTTCTGCAAATCGAGGACCTCGCGGACAAAAGAATCGGCAGGCTCTCCGGGGGCCAGCAGCAGCGCGTCCACCTTGCCCGGGCGCTGGTGGACAACCCTTCCCTCCTTATCCTGGACGAACCCACAGGCGCCCTTGACCCCCGCTCGCGGGAATGCTTTTATTCCACCCTCCTCCACTTAAACCGGCAGCACGGGGTAAGCATCGTCATCGTGACGCACGACGTGCACGCCATCGGCGAGTACGCGGCATCGGTCTTATATCTGGATCGCAAGGTCCTCTTCCACGGCCCCCTGGCGGAGTTCGAGATGGATGCCACACCGCAGCACTATTTCGGCATGCACCGGCGGCACGGGAACCACGAGGCCCCCTAATGTTTTTCGAGATGTTCACCTATGCCTTCGTCCAGCGCGCGCTAGTCTGCGGGACTTTTATCGCCCTCTCCTGCGCCGCCCTGGGCTGCTTTCTTGTGCTGCGCCGCTTTTCCATGATCGGCGACGGCCTTGCCCACGCGGGCTTTGCCGCCGTGGCCCTGGCCCTCGTCATCGGCGCTTCCCCCCTGGCCCTCGCGATCCCGCTTGTCATGCTCATGTCCCTGGGCATACTCAAGCTGGGCGAAAAAACCACCCTCTACGGGGAAACGGCCATCGGCCTTGTCTCTTCCCTTGCCATGGCCTGCGCCATTCTTCTTGCCAGCCTGGCAGGCGGTTTCAGCGTGGACCTGTACGGCTACCTTTTCGGAAGCATCCTGGCCATCAGGGAAAGCGAACTCGTCCTTTCGATTGCCCTGTCCACAGCGGTCATCCTTGCCATAAAAGTTTTTTACCGCTACCTTTTCTCCATCACCTACGATGAGGAATTCGCGAAAGTTTCCGGCATCAAAACCGGGCTTGTGGGGAAAATCCTTATTCTGCTTACCGCGCTCACCGTCGTTTTGGGCATGCGCGTCGTGGGGACGCTCCTGGTCTCAAGCCTTATCATCTTTCCCGCCGTAACCGCCCTCCAACTGTCCAAAGGCTTCCGCGCCACCATCCTTATCGCAATGGCCTGCGGCGCCATTTCCGTCACGGGCGGGATCGCCGCCTCCTTCTGCCTTGACCTTCCCACCGGGGCGACAATCGTCGTCGTCAATTTTCTCCTGTTCGCCGCCGCCTTTGCCTTCAGCCGGATGCGGGGCTGAATCCGGGGCGCAAGCGCGCGGAAAGGAGACACACCGCGGACCCCGCAAGACCATGCGGGCGTTTTCCCTGAGATTCCCCTTTCGCCCGCGCCTGCCGGTGCCGCCAGTGGCTACATGCTTTTTTTTGCAGCTATCCCTTCGCGGCCATCTCGCGCAAAGCCTTTCCCTGCTCGGTCCAGAACCGCGCCATGACCCGCAGCTCGTTGCCGACATTAAAATCCTTCACGCCCATTTTGATATACGGCTCCGCGTCCCTGTAGTCATTTATTTCGACCCGGGGGCGCACGCCGTGTTTCAGGGCCGCCTCTATAACCTTGCGTTCCGCGGCCTTTGAGCGGGCGGGATCGTCCGCCCCGTTGTACCCGCAACTCAGCGCGTAATCGTAAGGCCCGAACTGGACCATGTCCACGCCCGGCACGGAGCATATCTCCTCGATATTCTCAACGGCTTCCTTTTTTTCAATCATGAAAGCCATCACCGAGCGCAGGGCCATATCCACAAACTGCGCCTGGGTCCCCGCCTCCGAGCGGAAGCCAATCCAGCGCCGGTTGGGAAAGCCCATCATGCCGCCGCAGCGCGGGTTTTCCGGCCTCACCAGGCGCAGGGTTTCCCGGACCTCCGTTGCCGAATGGTGGTCGGCAAACAAAATGGCCTGGAACCCGGAGGCCAAAGCCTTCTGCGCCACAAAGCCCCGGTTCTGGAAATCCACCTTTATCATGGTTGCCATACCGTGCAGCTCCGCCGCGCGCGCGATATTCTCCAGGTCGTACTGGTTCACCGGCGCGTACTCCGCCAGGAACTCGATATAATCAAGCTGGCCCGTCGCGCCCGCGGCCTCCGTCACCGTCGGCCACGAAGACAGGATGCGCGTCCCAAAAGTAGGTTTGCCCTCCTCAAGAAGGGCGCGGAATTTGTTTTCTCTCGGCATGGAAGCTCCTTTCGCACGAATGCGGTTTTACTAGTTTTTCTGCTATCCGGCGGCGCGGGCCTGTCCCTGTTTGGCTTTTTGACGCGCCGCCTTTTTTTTCATTGTCCTGTTTTGCATATCCCTGACCTGTTTTTCGCCAAGCCCCGTCTCCCCCCGGGCCAACACCGCCTTAAAAACGCTGTCAAGGCAACCATCGATGGGGCCGCCGGTTCCGCCAAATCGTACCGCGGCCACTGCGCGCCCCTCTATAATAATTTACTTGTTTTTAGCCGGTTTGAAAAGTCGGCCGCGGGCGAAAAAAGAACTGCAAGACAAAAGCCTGCGGAATCGGTGTGGCCCGTGGTTATGGTTATCCCAACACCACATACGCCCTGGGCCGCGCCAGGGATAGAAGCGGAAATCCTTTTGGCGCAAGCCAAAAGATTGGAGCGAATAGCCCGGTTTTTTGTTTCAGGGATTGCGAAGCAATCCCTGAAACAAAAAAGGCGCCCATAAGGAATTACAGGCGCCCCGCGCTCATTGCACCAGTTTCGAGAACTTCTCCAAAGCCTCGTTGCGAAGCTGCGCCATTTCGGCCCGCCACTTTTTCAGGTCCTCCATGGGGACAAGGCTTCCGAAATATTTGCGGCAGTTCACCAGGACGGGCTGCTCCGCGGCTGCGGCGGCCAGGCAGGCCTCGGCCAGATAGGGCGCGGCTTTGTCGGGAATCAGCACGATGCCGTGCTTGTCGGCAAAAACCAGCTCGCCGGGGGACACCGCGAGGCCGCCCACATCCACGGGCACGCCGACTTCCACCAGATGCACGTATGCGTGCGAGACCAAAACCGCCGCCGCGTAATATTCGAAGCCCAGGGGTTCGACCTCGTCCAAATCGCGCACGCCGCCGGAGGTGACGGTTCCCGCGCAGCCCAGGGCAACGTGGGTGGTAGCCTGCACCTCGCCCCAAAAAGAACCCGTGGGCGCGGGGTCGAGGTCCTGCAGCACCGTGATGGTCGGCTTGGGGCTGTCGTGGAGCTTCCCGTAATACAGGTCGTTCAGTTTTTTCTGTTCTTCCGTGGGCGGATGCAGGGTGGAAATCTTCCCCGTGCAGGCGTAGCCTATGGTCCGCGCGCTGTTATGGAAAACCTTGCGTACCCGCGTGTCCATAAAACCGCAGGTCTTCGGCCGTATGCCGAAAAACTCTATGGCGTTGCAGATGGTCGGCGCGTCAAACTTTTTTAATTCGTTTAATTGTTCCTGGTTCAGCATAAATCCTCCTCGTGGCGCTGATTCTTGTCTATTCGCAGTATGTCCCAAACAGCGGGGTTTGAAAACCCTGCCTTTGTTAGGGAGCGCTTTTACCGTCATCCAAACTTCGCAGGGAATTTGGGCGCATCCGGCCGCTCCCGCGGCCGGACCGGGCTTTGCGGGGGTTCCGCCCCGCACTCGGCCATTAACCTATGTATACGCCAAGGGCTTTTTAGGGCCTCTTGCCCGGAAGCATTGCTATCACAGACACGCTCTCGCGTGCGTTTGCTGGGGCATGTGCGTGGCCGCTGCGCGCCCCTCCAATCCCTTGCGCGTCACGCTTTCGCGGCACGCGCGGACCGCACATGCCGCCACCCCTTTATGGAACCGAAAAATCCGCTTCGGCGGCGGCGTATTTTTGGGCCAGCCGTTTGAACGATTCCACCGTGACATCCTCAAGGGGAATTCCTTCTTTGCTGCGCAGCCGGTATCTTTCGTTTTCGATTTCCCCCGGAAAGAATATCCGTTCCACGCCTTCCTGTTTCGGCACATCGGTCACTTTCGCGAGCCAGGCTTTCAGGCCCTGCCTGAAACCATCCGCTTCCTGGAAATGCCCTATGTCCACGGCAATAACCGCGAAGGGAATTTTCGTGGGGTTCTGCGGCATGGTGATCCAGCTTGAAATCTCGCCGGCGAAACTGCCGCCCGCCAGCGCCGAGCAAAGCAGCTCTATGGCCAGGGCCAGGCCGTAGCCCTTGTAGCCGCCTATGGGCAGCAGGCTTCCGTCCCGCGCCTCCTTCGGGTCGGTTGTCGGCCTGCCGTTTTTATCAAGCGCCCAGCCCGGGGGAATCTGTTTCCCGTTGTCCAGGGCCTGCGTCACCTTGCCCATCGCCGTTATGCTTGTCGACATATCCAAAAGGAAAAACGACCCGTCGTCCACCGGCGCGCAGACCGACAGGGGGTTTATGCCCACCGTTGGTTTTACCCCTCCGGTGGGCGCGATGCCGGGCCGCGAGGCGGTGCAGCAGAAGCCCACGCAGTCCTTTTCGGCAAGGGCCTTGCTGTACAGGGCGCACGCGCCTATGTGCCCGGAGTTTATTACCGAGGTAAGCGCTATTCCGTATTTCTTCGCGTTCTCCGCGGCGGTTTCCACCGCTTTCCATGCGGCAAGGTGCCCCATGCATCCCCGGGCGTCAATCCGCGTAATCGCGCCGCTGGCGCTTATAATCCGGGGTTTCTCCGTCGTGGCCCCGCCCTGCGTAAGAAAATCGACATAGCGTTCAAGCATCCGTATCCCGTGGGTGTCAAACCCCAGGAGGGATGTTTCGGTCATAAGCCGCCCCCACAACGCGGCGTCATCGGGGGGCATCCCCGCCCCCTCCATTATCCGCGCGATAAAGGAAACCGCGTTTTCTTTTTTGATTATTTTACCCATTTTTATCCTCCCGCCGCGCGGACACTGTCCGCTGCCGCTTTGATTTTGTTTCTCCGGTGATGCTAACCAGACGCATCGCGTGCGCGCGTTCCAGGTGGCGCCTCATGCCCAGCGCCGCCTCCTCCGCGTTTCCGTTTCGTATCGCCTCCAGGATGGCGAAGTGTTCTTCTATGTTTTTTTCAAACCGGCCGTCGTCGATCCGTCCGAATTTCCATGAAATATCGAAAATCTGCGGAATTATAAGAGAAAGGAAATACGAAAGATAGGTGTTTTTCGCGAACTCCGCGATCTTGAGGTGAAAAAACATATCGATATCGGTGCCGGGGTCCCGCTTGGGGAGGGCCTCGGCGAACTGCCCGTGAATCGCCCCGAGTTCTTCAAGGTCTTTTTTGCCGCAGGCCCCGGCGGCAAGGGCGGATGTCTTTTCCTCAAGAAACTCGCGGGCGTTCAAAAGGGAGATGATATTGTCCCTGTCCAGATTCAGCATGCTCGATATGATGCCAGACAGCGCCCTGACCCCTATGTCGGTTACAAAGGTTCCGCTTTGGGGAAGGGTCTTGACGACGCCGTGCAGCTCAAGCCTGCTCAGAGCCTCGCGCACATCGCCCCGCGTAACGTCAAGCTGTTTCGCGAGCATGGCCTCGGACGGCAGCCTTTCGCCGGGCTTCAGGCTGCCATCGACAATCAAATCCCTGATCTGCGTCAGAATCAGGCTTGTCACGTTCTGCGTCCGAATTTTTTTGAATACCCCAAGATTGCCCACGCTTAAATCCTTCACACCGGCGGAAAACATCCGCTTTGGTTCATAGTACCTGCCGGTAGATGGACCTGATATCATCCAGCGACATTTCTTTCATGTTGTTCGACAAAAGCCGCTTCTGGGCGCTGCCCGCGACAACAAGGTCTTCGAGATCCTCCTCTTTCACGCCGAACTCTTTCAGGCTGACGGGGATTTCCGTGTTTTTCACGATCTCCGCGATTCTGCGGATAATGGTGTCGGCTTTTTCGGGTCCGCGCTTACCGGCAAGCTCAGGATACACCACATCGCATAATCCGGCAAGGCGGCCCTCGCAGGCGTCCCTGTTGAAGGCCATGACCTGCGCGAACAGAATGGCGTTTGAAACCCCGTGGGCCACATGATACCTGCCGCCCAGGGGATAGGCCAGCGCGTGGACGGCGGTCGTGCCGCTTCCGGCTATCGCGGCGCCTCCGTAAAACGCTCCCAACAGCAGGTTCTGCCGCGCCGCCGTATCGCCGGGGGTATTGTAGGCCTTCTCAAGATTGTGGAAGATGAGCCTCGCCCCCTGCGCGGCGTACAAGTCCGAAAGCGGCGTCGCCTTTTTGCCGGTATAACACTCAACGCAGTGCGCGAGGGCGTCGACTCCCGTTGCCGCGACAATCTTCCCCGGCAGCTTCGCGATCATATCGGCGTCAAGGATCACCTCATCGGAAATCATGCAGGGATTGACAATGCCTTTTTTGGTTTGCTCTTCCGGTATCGCGAGTATCGCGTTGCCGGTCGCCTCGCTCCCCGTCCCGCAGGTCGTGGGAACCATAAGCGTCGTGTACTTTTTGCGGGCAAGCCCCGGATCCCGCAGCAAGTCCCGCACGGTATACGGCGCGCCCACCAGCACGCTAAGAAGTTTTGCCGTATCCATAACCGACCCGCCGCCTATGGCCGCAATCATATCCATGTCGGAAGCGGCCACGCAGCCCAGGGTTTTTTCCACGCCCGCAGCGGAGGGTTCGGGGAGTATCTCGTCAACCACGGCGCAGGAAGCTCCCGCCTGGGCGGCGTATTTTTCAAACAGCGCCGTCATTCCCAATTTTCGCAGTTCCTTGTCCGTACAGACGAGGATTTTCTTTGCCCCGGTCCGCGCGATACTTTCTTTTACGCTTTCAAGGCAGCCCTGCCCGTAATACAGCCGCGAAGGCACCTGAATAAAACTGTTCATAGATTTCCTTCTGTTTGTTATGTCGGCCAGCCCCCTTCGGG
>JAISXE010000374.1 GCA_031270615.1 Spirochaetia bacterium | reverse complement strand
CCTTTTATCCGGTACTGCCTGGGTATAGTGGTTAAAGCCTGTTCCGAATTTGAGAGCAGGGTGGAATACCTTCGTGCTAAAAAACCATCCAAACCTGAACGTGTAAAGGATTTTATTTCGGGCAAGCCCGGGAAGGTTACTAAAAAAGAAATACTGGAAGCTTTTCCCGATATAAGCAAAACCACCGTTGAGCGGACCCTGGCCGCATTGGTTAAAGAAGGTTTTCTGGCAATGATTGGCGCGGGGCCAAGGGCGGGGTATGTAAAGAAATGAGATTAACCACGGACGGCACTGACGACAGGAAAACGGAGAAATAGTTTTTAGGCCGCGGCTGCCCTTTGGCGAATATAAATCCGCCAGGTAACATGAAGCGCCACGCCGGATTTCTGGCCGCCCAAGCCATCGTCGGCAAAGACGGCGGCCTCCGCGCCGCAGCCCGCAGGGGGGGCATGATGGGCCTCGCCGTAAAGCAGATGCGGGGCGCGGATGGGGCGGGCAGCCGGGTTTTTACCAATCAAAAGTCCGTGTGGTGTCAGTATTTTCTGTGCGGCCGGTGGTTTCCCGTATTCTTCCGCATCCTGTGGTTAATCCAGGTGGCATGCGCGCTAGCTGGATTGCTTCTTGGCGCACGGCCCGCCTAAAGGCGGACCGCCGGTGTTGTATACGGTTAAGTTTTCTTTGCGCCCGACCGTAAGGCCGGGAATTAAGGGACACGGCTTTGCCGTGCGGTTTCCCGCTCTGTTCGCAATGACGAGAAATAGCAAACCGGTATTATTTAAGGACAAGTTTTTAGGAAATCCCGTAGCGCTCTTCCTTTTCAGCCACCATGTCCTCGGCGGCGAGGGCTTCGGCGGCTTTCTTTACCCGCCCATAACCGAAACCTGTTTTCCGCGTCAGTTCTTCAAGAGACAGATACCGGTCTTTTTTACCGCTTGTCTGCGTGAGGGCTTTGATGATTGCGCCCCGGACCTGGCGGTTTGAGTTCTCGAAGCGGGACTGCGGGGCGTAGTGGGCCGAGCGCTTGTTCGCGTTGGGGTACAGGGTTTTCAGGTACACGCCGTAGTCCATAAGGCCGTAGTACCATGTGCGGGGGTTCTTTTTGTCCAGGGACGCTTCCACCAGGGGGAGGATTTCCCTGTCGTGGACGTTTTCCCGGCCCTCAAAAAAGAAGTGCAGGAACACGCGGCGTATGTTTGTCTCAATAAAAACCGAGGGCTTGTTGTAGGCAAAGGCGGCAAGGGATCCGGCGGTCGCGGGGCCTATGCCGGGAAACCCGCGAAGGATATCCGGCGCCCCAGGAAGAACGCCGCCGAAATCCGCGCATACGGCCACCGCGATTTCGCGTAACGCTTTCGCGCGGCGGTTGTAACCCAGGCCCTGCCACAGGGCAAGGACATCCCCCAGCCGCGCGGCCGCGAGGCTTTCAAACGAGGGAAAAGCCGCGATAAACGGCGGGTACTTTTTCAAAACCCGCTCGGTTTGGGTCTGCTGGAGCATGATTTCCGAAACGCAGATCCCGTAGGGGTCGCGGGTTTCCCGCCAGGGGAAGCTCCTGCCAAAGCGCCGGTAATGGGTCCTGATAAGGGTTTTGAAACGGGAAACACGGTCCACGCCGAAAACCATACAGGGAAATGAAAAAAAAATTAACCCCCGCCTCCCCCCGCGTGTTCCGATACAGGCGCGCAGTGAATTTAAACTGGGAATTGCCCTCCCCAAACTGCCGAAACAATGCTATACTTTGATCAGGAGCAAAACACAAGGAGCAAAACATGGAAACAGCGCAGACTACAGGCGACGGATTGACCTTTGAGAAGGTCTGGGCCGCCATACAGGCCACCAACGAGCAGATGAAGGAAACCGACCGGCAGATGAAGGAAACCGCCCGGCGGATGGCGGAGACCGACCGGCGGATGGAAGAAACCGCCCGGCAGATGAAGGAAACCGATAAGCGCGTTGGGGAGATCACCAACCGCTTCGGCGAAATGGTTGAATATATGGTAATCCCCAACCTGCTGGAGAAATTCCGGGAACTGGGTTTTTCCTTTACCAAGGCCTATCCCGATGCCAAAATCGCCGATAGGGAACACGATATTTTCGCGGAAATTGACGCTTTCATGGAAAACGGCGACAAGGTGATGGCTGTGGAAATCAAGGCCAAGCCCAATACCGACGATATAAACGACCATATTGAGCGCATGGAAAAGCTGCGGGCCTATGCGGACCTGCACCATGACAAACGCAAATACCTGGGCGCCGTCGCGGGGGTGGTCTTCGGCAACAGCGAGAAGACCTATGCCTTGAAAAAAGGCTTTTATGTTATCGAGCCTTCCGGCGACACCTTCACCATCACCGAACCGAAAGGCAGCTATCACCCCCACGAGTGGTGAAAACCGTGCCGCCGTCCGATGGCGGCTGGCAGCCCATGCGCAAGGGGCTGGTCGCAATTTGCTTTAAGGCCGTACAGGCAGGCCGTGGGCACGGCCCCGTGTTGGTAAAACAAAACGGCCTGCAGCCCATGCGCAAAGGATTGAAGCGGAAATCCCGCAGGATTTGCATGGGGCTGGTCGCGATTTTGCAAAGCAAAATCGTTGCTCGCCCATGCAACCTGGCAAATCCGAGGAATTGGAGCGGAAAGCCTGGTTTTTTGCGGTTTGCCGCAAAAAATGCGCCCATCCTCTTTTTTGACTTCACTCCTGCTGCGAGGATCTGGTCCAGGTAACGGCGCGGGTGTGGGTGTCGTCCCAGGACACGATTTCGCCTTGCTCGATCTGGAAGGACGTGGATTCCTCTATGCCGACGAGGGAGTTTTTGTCCGCCGAAAGGGTGAAGGTCCACTGGAGGGGCCGGGCGATTTCGGAGATTTTGACGGCCAGGCTGTAGGGGAAGTTGTTCATGTACAGTTTTGGGGAATTCGGCTCGTCCTGTTTGACGATGATTCTGTCGTTCTCGATGGTGACGGCCAGAAGGATAAGGTTCCAGCCGCCCAGGTGCCCCAGGGCGTTGCCGTCGGGGTCGATTCTGATGGATTCCAGGCCGTTCTCCCCCTTCCACGAGCCGCCGATGTCCTCCATGCTGGGCGGGGAGAAGGCGGGGTTCGGGAATCCGTCTTTTTGGTCCGAAACGGGAAAATCCTCCGCGAAAAGGGGCGGCAGCGGGGCGTGCAGTTGCGAGGGGTCGGGAATCTCGAAGAGCGTGTGGAGCATGGGCGGGATGTCCTCCAGGAGGGGTTCCAGGCCGGGGAAGTTTTTTTGCACCGTGTTGGTAACCGCGAGGCTTTCGGTGCGCAGGATTTCAAGCTGGATGCGGTAGATTTCATCCGAGCGGGAAAGCTCGCCGATGATCATGTTCCGCGCGCTGGGCAGTTCCCCGGGCGCGAAGGCCGCCGCCGTTTTCGATGCGGGGTTCCCGCCGACATGGATGCCATGGAGGAGCTTGTCCCTGTTGCGGGGCGTGATGAGGCTGAAATTTTCCGACACGCCGAGCCGCACGAGTTCTGAAACCATGCGCCCTTCGACCGTCTGCCCCTCCGCGACGATGTAATCGGGGGCTTTTATTCCTAAAAAGGCGTACACGAGCCTCATGCCCGGGGTCTGGCCGGAAAGCGGCTGGGCGAGGCAGAGAATAATTGTCGGTAGGATAAATGTGTTTCTCACTTTACCTGTAACTATAGCCCATTTCGGATAAAATCTCAAGGGCGCGCTAGCCCCTTACAGGAATTTAAGGTATCAATAAGTTTGTTATGAAAATTTTTAAAAATCTTCTAAAACTGGCCAAATTGTCCGCAATTCGGCCAGTTTTTACCTCAAAAACCTTTTATTCAGCAGCAATACCGTTGGTTCTTATGGCTCCCCTGC
>JAISXE010000345.1 GCA_031270615.1 Spirochaetia bacterium | reverse complement strand
TCCCCCACAATGCCGAAGCGCGTGTCGTCATCGGAAGCATGGGTCAAAGGCAGGGTTTTGGCGGCCTGGCCGTCAGCCGCGAAGACAGTGAAAGTGCCCGTGCCGTCAGGAAGAAACCTCAGCACCCGGGAGGAAGCGTCCTCTTCCGCCAGCTTCCATGTTCCCGTCAGGCCGCCGCCGGATCCTGGCGCGACAGCCTCTTGGGCGACAGCCGTGTCCGTGGAAGAACAGGCAGCGCAAAACGCCAGGCACAGAACAAGGGCAAAAAACATTTTATTCAGGGTTGCCCCCCTTACTTTTTTCGTCATTAATATAATATTGTACTATCGAACAGCCTTATCTGCAAGCAAAAGGAGGCCGAAAATAATAGTATGTGCGGCATTATTGGTTATTGCGGCCCCCGGGCGGCAAAAGAAGTGCTTCTGGACGGCCTGAAGCGTCTTGAATACCGTGGCTACGATTCCGCGGGAATCTGTGTCGGCTGCGGCAATGAACTGACTATCGTGAAAAGCAAGGGAAAAATCGCCCGCCTGCGCGAAATCGTCCCTGCCGGGCTTCCCGGAACCTGGGGAATCGGCCACACCCGCTGGGCAACCCACGGGGTCGTGAACGACACAAACGCCCATCCCCACGCCAACAGCGCCGGGGACATAGCGATTGTTCATAACGGCATTATTGAAAACTTCAGCGCCCTGAAGGAAAAACTTGTTTCCGAAGGCCATGTTTTCCGCTCGCAGACCGACAGCGAGGTCATCGCCCACCTTGTTTCCGACTTTTACGAGGGCGATCTGGAAGCGGCGCTCAAGGCCACATTGCAGCTCCTGCGGGGAACCTACGGCCTTATCTGCATCCACGCGAAGGAGCCAAACCGCCTTGTGGGCGCCAGAAACGGCTCCCCCCTGGTGCTGGCTGTGGGGCAGGAGGAGATGTTTCTTGCCTCCGACGTGATGGCCACCCTGGCGCACACGAAACAGGTTGTGTACCTGGAAGACGGGGAAGTCGTTACCATTAGCAACGAAGACTACCATATCTCCGACCTGCGGGGGGGCGGCCCCATCAACAAGAAAGTCGAGATAATAAGCTGGGAACTGGAAAACATCGAAAAGCAGGGGCATCCCCACTTTATGGAAAAGGAAATATTCGAGCAGCCCGAATCGATTCTGCGCGCCATGCAGGGCAGGCTTGACCCGGAAAACGCCACGGCCCATCTGGGCGGGCTGAATATGGGCAACACCGAGCTGCGCGATATCGAAAGGGTAAAAATCGTGGCGGCAGGGACTTCCTTCCACGCGGGGCTTGTCGCCTCCTATTTGATGGAGTCGGTGGCGCAGATCCCCTGCTCGGCGGAACTCGCCTCGGAGCTGCGCTACCGGAATCCCATTGTGGAGCGCAACAGCCTGTACTTTGCCGTGTCCCAGTCCGGGGAAACCATCGACACCCTTTCCGCCATGCGGGAGCTTAAACGAAAAGGCGCGCGGGTTCTGGGAATCTGCAACATGGTAGGCTCCTCCATCGCGCGGGAGGCGGGCGCGGGGGTGTACATCCATTCGGGGCCGGAAATCGCCGTTGCCTCGACAAAAGCCTTTACCAGCCAGCTTACGGCCTTCTACCTTTTCACGCTGCTTATCGCGCGGATGCACAACATGTCCTTTGAAACGGGCCGGGAGTTCATCAACGGCCTTTCCTCCCTGCCCGACCTGGTACGGCAGGGCTTTGAGCAGCAGAACCACATCCGCGCCCTTGCGGAAAAATACAGCTCCTGCCGCGATTTTCTTTTTCTTGGCAGGGGCCTGAACTACCCCGTCGCCCTGGAAGGCGCCCTCAAACTCAAGGAAATTTCCTACATCCACGCGGAGGGCTACAGCGCCGCGGAAATCAAACACGGGCCAATAGCCCTTATCAACGAGGAGACGCCCAGCATCTTCCTTGTTCCTGACGACAGCCTGCGGGAAAAGGTCCTCTCCAACATGAAGGAAGTCAAGGCCCGCAGGGGAAAGGTAATCGCCCTGTGCGTAGCGGACGACGAGGAAGTCAAAGATACTGCCGATGATATTATTGTCATCCCAAAGGCGGGCGAGCTGATGTATCCTTTCCTGATGGTTGTCCCGCTTCAGCTCTTTGCCTACTATACCGCGCTCAAGCTCGGCCGGGACGTTGACCAGCCCCGCAACCTGGCGAAAAGCGTTACTGTGGAGTGAGGGTTCTCGCATGAAAAAATTCCGAATACTGCTGTGTGCCTGCGCCGCCTTTGCCTGCGGCGGCCTTCTGGAAGCCCAGGATTTGTCCATACAAACCGACGACATCCGCATCGATTTTGACGCCATGCCCGGCTACCACCTGAAAATACGCAGGAAGCCGGGAATCGCCTCCGTCATGCTGACGGAATCCACCGAAAGCGAAACGCGCAAACCCGCGACCTACGCCTATCAAAACCCCTCCTACAACCCCATCAACGGAAACGAAAAACGCCTTCTGGACGGCAAGGAACTGCAGCAGGAAACGGGCCATTTTCTTATGGATTCCACCCCGGAACCGGACGCGGCCTTCGGCGAGGCTTTCCACATCTTCATCCCCTATGTGATGGAATACGGATACCCCTGGGGCAGGCACGGGGAGGTGCAGGTCCTTGACGGAACCTACCTGAGCATCCGGGCCTTTTCCAAACCCTACGCGGATTACAGCGGGGATTTTCTGGACAACCCCTTTACGCTGCGCATCGTCCAAAGGCCCCTCGACGGCGCAAAAGCCGACAACATCATGCCCTCCGCCGCCAAATCCTATGAGGAAATCGCCACGGAAGGCGAGGCCCTGAAATCGCCGGGGCAGAAAGACATGATCGACAAAATCGCCTCCATCATCGACAAGCAAAAGGCCAAAGCCCTTGACTTCGTACTGGTCCTGGACACAACCCGGAGCATGCACGACGACATCCCCTACCTGCGGGACCTTCTTGTTCCCACGATACGCGAATACATAAGCCGCTTTGAAAGTTTCCGGGCGGGGCTGGTTGTGTACCGGGACTACAACGAAGAGTACCTGAACAGGGTTTTCCCCTTTACGGAGGACCTGGAGCAGTTCCAGAGGCTCATCAACGGCGTGCGGGTCGCCGGGGGCCGGGATATTCCCGAAGCGGTGCACGAGGCCCTAGACGCGGCAATCCGCGGCTATGACTGGCAGGCGGAAAAGCGGGTTATCGTCCTTGTCGGAGACGCGCCGCCCCATCCCCGGCCCAGGGGAAAAGCGACCGAGGAAAGCGTCAAACACGCCGCGCAGGAAAAAAACATAACGCTGTACACGATTATCCTGCCCCAGTAAGGGGCTTCGATCAAGAGTCCGTGCTTTCGGCGTGGTCGGGGATCATCCCCCTGTCCCGGTTTTGCCCTCTATCGACTCAAGCATTTTTTTTGACAGCACCCTGGGCCACAGAGGAAACTCCAGGGACAGGGTGTCCGCCGCCTCCTCATAAAAACCGAGAATCCCCTGAAACCCCGCCACGGCCTCAGGGTATTTTTCCTGCTTATAATTAATAAAAGCAATCTCATACCTGGCCGCCATGATATTCGCAACATCGTCCGGATGGCGGCTGATATAAGTCTCGTAGTAGTACAGCGCGTCTTCCCAGTCCTCGTCTTCCGTCTCCTCCTGGGCCCGCTGAAAAAACTGCAAAACGGAAAGATCATCGGGAATAATCGGCGGCCCGCTGGAACACCCGCCTAAAACAAAAAACGCGAGCGCCAAACCCGCCAAAACCGCGAAAGCCGCCCCCCGGGGCAAAAAATCCTTTTTCATGCGTCCATCCCCCGTAACATAAATATAACCCGCGCCGCAAACACAGCCAAGCATGACAGAACCACGCTGGAAACGTTTTTTCATCCCCTCAGGGCCTCGACTTCATTGTGCAGGTCTTCCAGCGCCTCCATAACGCGGTCGGCGGTGAACTGCTTCGCGTCCCCCTCCTGCGGCGCCTCCCCGTGCGCGCGCAGGCGGAATTCCCCGCAGTCCGTGACGGGACCCGCCTTGAAAACAACCGTGTCTTCCGCGAGGATGTCCACTTCCATATCGCCGCTCGGGCCCAGGCGCAGGAGGTTCCCCCCCGAACCGACAAACACCATGTAATCGAAAGCCTTGATATAGGAATCAATCTCCTTCAGGCCCCTCTTCGTCTCCGGCCTTCCCGGCCGGTAGCGCGTGCCGGAAGGAAAAACCAGGATTATATGCCCCTCGTGCTTACGGCGGATCATCTCGTGCAGGGCCGCGCGGTTAATCAAATTGCTCTTTTTGCGCTCCTCCCTCAAAACCTCCGGGTCCGCAATGGAATCGAAGGAGCGCGAAGGATAAATCACGATACGGGAATACGCCTCAGTAAAAGCCCTCACCACCGCGCTCTCCGCATTCAGCTTGAAACCCGCAATGGCGATTATCGAATCCGCCGCAGCCCTGCCCCGGGGGCCGCTCTGTTCCAGGAGGTACACAAACGCAGGCAAATCGAAATTGCTGTAATGCTCCATCAGAATCAGGCAGCTCTTCCCCTCCCCGCATCTCCTATGCAAATCCTCGATATTTTCCAGCCCCACAATCCGGCTCCCCTCCCGCATCTGGTTCAAAAGAATCTTCTCGATATAAGGCCGGTTCGACAAATTCCCCGGCTGGAACACATTCTTTTCCGTCACCGTCGCCGCCTGGGAACTGGCCTTCATCATCTGTATGATAACATCGCGGTATTTTTCGAGTATCGTCGTCGGCATAACAGTTCCCCCCTCCATGCATCGGTTTCTCGCGCGCGGGCACTGCCCCCGTTACGGCAAGGGTAGGCGAAAGCGGCGGCTTTGTCCAGTGGGCGGAAAGGAGAGCGTAGGAGTGGGGAATAAAGATTTGGGCGCGTTCCCGCCGAAGGCGGGAGCCGGGCTTTCCGGGGGTTCCGCCCCGCGCCCTGCGCGTGGCCGCTTCGCGCCCCTCCAATCCCTCGCGCGGAAGAATAAGAGAAACCACTGACCGCACGGACAAATAACAAGACAGAATGTCGTTGCGTACCGCAGCAGGCGGCCGGCCCGCCAGTCTGAACCGTGCCTGGCCGCTAGCGTGGTGCCACGGCCACGGCCAGGGCCTGGCCATCTGTCCCGGACCCGGTGTCAAGGTCGTGCCTTGTCCCGTCAAGCCAGTAACAGGGCTTGTAGCCGCCGCCCTCAAAGTAAGACCCGGCAACA
>JAISXE010000284.1 GCA_031270615.1 Spirochaetia bacterium | reverse complement strand
CTCAAAATTGTAATCAATTTGGAGATTTTCTACCCCCGGTAACCCTTAAAAAAGCAGACTGTATTAGTCTCATAGCGCCTGTTTGGGAATGGTACGGGTGTCTGCGGGAAAAAACGGGGAGGCCCCACCGGGGGGGAACCCGTTTTTTCCCGCAGACAGGTCCCGTCAGTTGATGGTTTAGCCCCGCTATGAGCCTAAACTGAGAATTGCTGGTAAAGAACGCCAGGGGCTGCCGGCCCATGCGCCAGGGATTGAAGCGGAAATCCTTTTTTGCGCCATGCGCAAAAAAGATTGGAGCGGAAAGCCCGGCCCCGGCGCGAAGCGCCGGGGAGGCGCCCAAGCTCTTAACACTTTTTACTTTTTACTTTTTTAACTTCCCACCCCTAAGCGGGTTTTTTATTTTACCAGCACGACTGTCAAATCCTGCACGCTGATGCTGTGGACGGCCCACACGCCGTCGCGCGTGTCCCAGAGCGGTTTGGAGGTGCCGTGGCTGATGAGCGTGTCTTTGAGATCGTATCCGGCGGCAAGGATTTTGGCTTTTGTTTCGCCGTCTATCACGCCGCCGGCCAGGGCCAGCACGCCCAGGTCTTTTGCTTTTTGGTCGAAGAAGCCTCCGGGGCCGTCCGTGCCGTCGGTGTCGACTGAGCCGATGACGATGCGTTTGTCGCCGGCGATGATGTTTGCGGCGGAGAGGCAGAACTCCTGGTTCCGGCCCCCGACTCCGCCGCCTTTGCCGACGGCGACGACCATTTCGCCGGTCATGAACAGCGCGCAGGGCGGGGCAAAGGGCTGGCCCTCCGTGGACACGAGTTTGGCGATGGCGCCCATGAATTTTCCCGCTTCCGCGGCGTCCAGGAAATAGGATTTTGCTTTGCAGATGACGTGGGGCGCGTAGCCGAGCTTCCGCGCGGTTTCCACGGCAAGGGGCAGCACGCTTAGGTGGTCGGGGACCACTCCGTAGATGCGGCAGTCCATTTGCTCGAACTCCGCTTTGCGCAGGGTTTCCTGTTCGGGCTTCATGGTGGATATATAGTTTTTCACTTCGTCGGCTATTTCGTCCCAGGCGTTGTACTGCCTGATTATTTTTATCGCCCCCGCGGCGTCGGTGGCGTCCGGCAGGGTGTGCAGCCAGATGTTTGTTTCGGTAAGGCCCGCGTAGCCTTCCCTGGCCGTCGATCCGCGGTTGGGGTCAACCGTAAGGATGTGGAACATTTTCGCGGGGTGGAGCATCCGGGTTATCCGCCCGCCTTTCAGGAGGTCGATGGAATTGCGGATGAAATTCAGCTCCCGCGTGGTGGCGCCTTTTTCTATTTGCATGATCCGGGTAACGTCCATCACGCTTTTCAGGGAAAGGTTTCCCGCAGGCAGGGTAAGCAGGGAGGAGACGCCGTTCCCCACAATGGTAAAGACCACGTCTCGGGGCGTCAGCTTGAGGCCCTGTATCATTTCCATCATGGCCCGGCTGCCTTTCACGCAGTTCTCGTCGGGCACGGGGTGGTCGGCGTGGGTGACGGTTATGTGTTTCAGTGCAACGTCGTCGCCGTATTTCAGGATAAGGTACCCGCCGGAAAGGCGGTCGCCCAGGGCTTCTTCCAGGGCCGTGGCGGCGCGCTGGATGCCCTTCCCCGCGCCGAAGACAAAAATGCGGTCTATCTGGTTCAGGTCCATTTCCACGATTCCCGGGCGGGGGCTGCCCATTGGTTCAAAATCGCTGCCCCCGACCAGGAGTTTTCCGTTTTCGATGCGGACCAGCTTCAGCGTGTTGTAATAGGGGTCCGCCGCGGTCATTCCCGCGTCCAGGATTTTTACCGCGTCTTGCCTCATGTGCTGGTTGCCGTGGTCGGTCAATGTGTCTGCGTTTCGTATTCTCATGTGATCCTCCTCTTGTGTGTGGGGTGAATTTCTACAGGGCAAAGCGCCTGCCTTTTAATCCCTGGCTGCCGAAGAACAAGGCCCTCGGGCCGATGGCTTTTTCGATAAGGGCCATTTTGTTTCCGTGGCTGCTGAGGCCGGACATGCAGATGCTCCCGCAGCGCAGGCCGACCGCGTAATGGATGATGTCCGTGTCCTCGCCCGCGCTGTCGCAGGGCATGACGCCTATGCCCAGCCCGTTGCAGATGCTTACCGCCTTGACGCAGTCGCTGAACGTGGCGTACTTCTGCACGCGCAGGATGGCGGCGTTAAAGCATTCCTCCCTGGCGCAGCGGTCCAGGCGTTCCAGGTCGGTGCCGAAGATATCGCTTCCCGCGACCTGGATGTCCACCGCTTTCGTGATTTCCCGGAACCCGTCCGTGTCTTCCGCTTCCAGGGGGTCCTGGATAACCACAAAGGGATATTTTTTTGCGATGTCAGTGACCAGGGCGATCATTTCCCCGCGCGTGCGTTTTTTTTCGTCATACAGCCCTTCGTAACAGCCGCTTTGCGCGTTGTAGAAGGCGGAGGCGGAGAAATCCGCGTGAAGCCCCACCTTGCCCTTGAATCCGGTTTTTTCAATGCACTCGGCCATGAGCGCCCACATCTGGGCGTCGTCTTTTACCCGGCCTTTGGGGATGGCCATGGAAAAGCTGCGGTGGGGCCTCACCCCGTACTGTTTGGCCATTTCGCTTTCCCAGAGGTTTTCCACTTCCCACAGCGCGTAATCGGCTTCGTCGTTTGTCTGGAAATCATGGGCGACAAAGGCGTAAAGCGGTTTCCCCCCCGCGGAGGAGTGCTCTCCGTAGCGGCTGCTTCCCGATGCGCACAGAAAGCCGGGAACCGGTATCTTCGCGGCGAAAGCGCCGCCTATGTATTCAAAAAGCGGCAAACCCAGGCAGGCGGCCGCGGCTTTCAGCACCGCGAAGGAAACCGGGGAGCTGACGTTGGTTGCCACGGGCAGCCCGCGCCCGGCCAGGGTCGCGGTTATGGCGTGGTCCACCACGCTCTGCGAAAGGCAGTCCATGCCGGCAAGCGCGGGGGCCAGGGCGTCGTTTATCAGTGCCGCCGCCGCGCCGACCCCTTTGCCGCCGAAACGGCTTCCTCCGTCGTACAGATGGTAGCCGTAATACGGGCCGCTGCCCGAGCCTTCCGTGTAGGATGCGGCCGCCCATTTTCCCCCGGCGGTAGTGACCCGCACATTCACCGCGGGAACCATGTAATCCGACAGGGCCTCCCAGGCCTCGATGCCGGTGATAATGCTTGATTTCATTGTATATTCTCCTTAATTTCCCTTAGGATTTACTTTCCCTCGGATTTCTGAAAGCGCCGGCCTTTCAGGCTGCGGCGGCCCGCGAACACCGCGTTGCCCCCAAGTTCCCGCTCAATTTCCAAAAAGCGGCTGCCCCCCGATCCCATGCAGGATTCGCGGATGGTCCCCGCGTTGATGCCCACACTGTAGTCCACGATGCTCAGGCCCTCCCCCCGGCTGCTGCAGGGCATGACCCCGTACCCGTTCTGGTAGGCGAACTGGATCATTTCCAGCGATTCGGTGATGGAGCCTATCTGGTTCACCTTGAGCAGCACGGTGTTGGCCGATGCCTGCCGCACCCCCTGGGCCACCCGCTCGATGTTCGTGGTAAACAGGTCGTCCCCGACAATCTGCACATCCACTTCGCGGGCGATAATCGCGTGCCCCTCGAAGTCGTCCTCGTTCAGGGGATCCTCGACAATGACAAAGGGATACTCGCAGGCCATTTTTTTTATGACCTCGATCACCTCGTCCCGGCCCCGTGGTTTCGCGTCAAACAGCCCCGCGTAGCGGCCGGTCTGGCGGTTGTAATAGCAGTCCGCGGCCAGGTCCCCCTGGAGGCCGATTTTCCCCTCGTAGCCGCAGCGGTTTATGGTTTCCGCCATAAGGCCCCACAGCTCAAAATCGTCCCTCACGATGTCCGTGGGAACGTTGACGAAGCCCGCGCAGGTCGTGATGGA
>JAISXE010000283.1 GCA_031270615.1 Spirochaetia bacterium | reverse complement strand
CCGCAATCAGCCCGTGGGGCGCCAGGGATTGTAGCGGAAATCCCGCAAGCCCCGCAGGGGCTGAGGAATTGCAGCGGAAAGCCCGGTTTTTGGCGCGGGAGCGCCAAAAAGGCGCAGATCTTTTTCTTAACTTGTTGACAGTGGCCCGCTAATCCACCGCAAGGTTTGCAAGAAAATCGTCGATTGCTTTTTTCTTTTCCGTTTCCCTTGTCCTTAGACCGGCTATGGTTTGCGAGACCGCGGCAAGCGTGTTTTCCTGGTCGCTTAACGTGCCGGTGTAGCGCTGGTACAGCGACGAGGTCCTGTCCAGGCTGTCCATATTGCTGCGGATGCGTTCCTGCTCCCGGTGGATCGCGGACACCTGGGCATCCGCCGCCTGCCGGGTCCGGACAATATCCGCAAGCTCGTTTTTCAGGGCCGCCAGCTTCTCCAGGGCCGAACGGACTGCCGGGCTTGCGCTTTTCTGGTTTATGTAAAAAAGGATCGCGCCCCCGTCCATGTCGGACAGGGTGATCCCCTGCTCAAGGACGCGCTCCTCGGCGACGCGGAGGACCGTCCGGGAATCCTTTTCCGCCCCGGTGCGCACGCGGAAGCGGTACAGGCTGTCCGTCCTTTCGGCGAAGGAGGATGGCTCCACGAGCTTCCAGTCCGCCGAAACCGGATGCTCGATCAGCACGCTGCGGGCGCCCCCGCTGCGGTTCACCAGGCTGTACCCGCGTTCCCTGCGGAGCGTCCGCGAAACCGTCATGACGCCGCGGCTCAGGCGCAGGCGGCTTATCAGCTCCGGCTGGCTCGCGCCGCTGGCCAGGATTTCCGTGGAAAGGTCCAGGCTGTAGCTTACCAGCCTTTCGGCCGCGGGGGCGAGGCTTTCCATGCGGGCATCCCCCGCGTAGATTCCCCCCTCGTACACGGTTATGGGGCCGCCCATCAGGCTGAGGGCCGAGGTGTTTTTCAAAAGGAGGCCGTTCATCGGATGCCGCTTGTGGACGGACTCGTTGTAGACGGACAGCCTTTCGCCCTCGATTTCCACATTCAGAAGGGGAATCATCGCGGAACGCCCCCGGGGAAGATGCACGGGGGTCTCAACCGTATAACGGAAAAACTCGCCGGCCGCGTCCCCGGTGGCGGCGGCGCGCACGCCCTGGGCGATGTTCTCCGCAGCCATGGAGGCGGCGGGGGAGGGCGATCTTTTGAGCAGGGAGTCCGCCGGTTCATCCATCGCCTGATTCGCCGGGCCGCCCGGTCTTGCGGCTTTCATCTCGGCAAGGGCACCCGCCTCGAAACCCTGGTCGTATGCCTGCGGGGCAAGGCCAGGCTGCGCGCTGTAAGGCACGAAGGGCCGGGGATTGAAAAGCGGCTGGTACAAGTCCATGGCAAAGGACACCGGCATGCCGGAGATCAGTTCCAGGCGTATGCCCTGCCAGTCCTCGGCAGTGGTATTCTCCACGATGCCCCAGCCCTGGAGGAAATGCCTGCCGCCCTCCGGGCCCACGACAAGGCGGTAACTGGTTTTCCACACGGGGGTCTCCGCGATGTAGGCGGCCTGGACGCGGCGTTGGCCCTGGCCCTCGTAGGAAACCAGAACGCTCTTTTTCTCCGTATTCCGCGAGGAGGCTATCAGCGCAAGGGCATCCTCGAATTCCTTCCGCAGCCTCGGATTTTTGAATTGAAGGGACTGGACGGCTTTCAGCGGAATGCTCTGCAGGCCTTCGGCCCCGTAGAGGTTGATGTACGCCTCCTCCTGGGGGATGTCCCGGTACGGGCTTTCCGGCCCCAAAGAAACGGGACGCGATTCCGTGCCTAGAATGGCCCCCGTGTATTTCCTGTCCGCGCCGATTTCCACAATCTCGCCCCGCGCCTGGCGCAAAAGCCCGGCCACGGGGGCATCCGTGGACAAATCAACGGAAAAACCGCCCAGTGTCTTTGCCAGCGGCTCGCGCGAGGCGTAATTCACCGCCGTGATGCTGCCCCCGTCAAGATCGCGGACAACCAGGCTTTTTAAGAGGTCATTGATATCCTTTGTATTGAAATACAGCTCCAGGCTGCCCGAGCCGACCACCGCCGCCTCCCGGCTGAAATACCCCACGCCATTGGTAAAAAGCACCGCCGCCTTCAGCGGCAGGCCCTCGCCTGTCTGGGAAAAAAGGCGGAGGATTTGCGCCGCGAAAAAAAACATGCCGAAAAAATATTTTTTCATACACGCTCCTTGCAATATGCTATACTCTTGCCTATAACTATAACCCAAAACAGCCGGGCGTGGATATTCCCGCGCGCGGAAAAAACCAGGAGGAGTCCCCGTGAAGGGACGAAGTTTTTTTTGCCTGTATTTTGTTTTTCTGATCTGCGCCGCGGCGGCGGCGGGCGAAGGTCCCGCCCCAAGCGCGGAACCCCTCGCCGCGGAATCCGGCTTCGGCGCGGCGCTCGTCCTCGGCGAGCCTATGGGCCTCAGCGCCAAGCTGTGGCTTTCCCCGGATTTTTCCCTGGACGCGGGCGCGGGCTGGTCCATGTACCGCAGGACGGAGGATGGGATGCGCCAGATAGGGGCGCCGTATTTTTTTTTGGAATACCTGTATCATTTTTACGATACCGTAAAAGCCAAAACCGGCAAGTTCGTGTACTTCATCGGCATAGGCGCGGAGAGCGCCCTTGACAAGGACCTTTACCTGGGCGCGCGGATTCCCTTCGGTATGGCCTACATGTTTGAAAATGCCCCCATCGACATTTTCCTGGAGCTTGCCCCTTCCCTGGTTTTCATGCCCGGCACCACCTCCGACACGGGCGCCTTTGCGGGGCTGCGCTACTGGTTTTGAGGGTCCGTGGTTAATCCTTTAAAAGCCGTATCAGGGAAATTTTTCTTCGGCGCGCGTTTTCCTGGTCAAAATAATAGCCGCAGGGCTTATGCGAAACGGCATCCCTGTCCTTGATGTCGCGGTAGTCAACCGGGAATATTTTGCAGTTTGGCATGCGGAATGATGTATACGAGGAGCAGGAGCATTTGCCGTCTTGTCCAATCGTAAGGTACGGGCAGCGGCGAAAAACAAGGCGGCAGCACGCGCCGCATTGCAGGCAGGTCCCCCTTCGTTTTGAAATATTGCCTTCAATGTATTGTCTTCTGAATATGCATAAAAACAAGCGCCGCAGGGCGCCATACCATAAGAGCAGCCGATTGATCCTGTTATCCGTCATTTCCATTAATATTCCTTTGGGCGATACTAGGGATTAGGGACAAGCGCCCCCCAAGCGCGAATCCCAAGCACAATTATACAGCAAAACCCGCGGCCCTGCTACACCAGGCTATGAACCCGGCGTTTCCGGGGGCGGTTTCTGTATGGATTCCACATCAACGCCGCTGAAAAAAAATCCGTCTCAATTTCGCCGATTATTTCCACCGTGTCCTGGGCGGTCACGCAAAGGCCCTGCCGCACTTTACGGCCGATGGACACGGCAGTCGTGCCGCTTGCGTCCCACTGTCAACAAGTTAAGAAAAAGATGTGCGCCTTTTTGGCGCTCCCGCGCCAAAAACCCGGGGTGCATGGGCGAGCAGTATTTTTGTATCCGTTACGCGGATACAAAAATACGACCAGCCGGGCTTTCCGCTGCAATTCCTCAGCCCCTGCGGGGCTTGCGGGATTTCCGCTGCAATCCAGGCTGCATGGGCGGCAGACCGTTTTGCGCTACCAACGCGGGGCTTCGCCCACGGCCTGCTTGTACGGCCTTAAAGCAAATCGCGACCAGCCCCTGGCGCCCCACGGGCTGATTGCGGACCTTAACTTGTTGACAGTGGACCGGCAGGGGAAAAATGTTTGAATGCGCCTCGCCCTACGAAAAGGAATTCGTTAAAATCATCCGCGAGCTTCCGCCGGAAGCCCAGGAGGCGCTTGTGCGCATAGCGCGGCAGCTTCTTGAGGCGCAGAAAAAAGGATTTAACCGCTGACATCTGTCCGCGTTTGTCTGTGCCGTCCGTGGTTTTGTTTCTCTTGCTTCTTCCGCGCCAGGGATTGGAGGGGCGCGAAGCGGCCACGCGCGATGCGCGGGGCGGAACCCCCGGAAAGCCCGTTTTTTGCCGCCCGGGGGGCGGCAAAAAGGCGCCCAAATTTTTTTAAAAAAAACGCGCGGGGCCTCTTGACAATTTTTGCGGGCTTGGGTATCCTCGTCTATTACTTAGACGGTGAGGAGATTGTTTTTAATGCCAACGATCAATCAGTTGATCCGCACGGGCCGGCAGAGTTCCCATGCAAAGACCAAGTCGCCGGCGCTGATGAATTGCCCGCAGAAGCGGGGGGTGTGTACCAGGGTTATGACTATCACTCCCAAGAAGCCGAATTCGGCTTTGCGGAAGGTGGCGCGCGTGCGCCTGACGAACGGCATGGAGGTGACGGCGTATATCCCTGGCATAGGGCACAACCTGCAGGAGCACTCGGTGGTGCTTATCCGGGGGGGGCGCGTGAAGGACCTTCCGGGCGTGCGCTACCACATTATTCGCGGCACGAAGGATACCCTTGGGGTGGAAGACCGGAAGAAAAGCCGCTCGAAGTACGGCTCGAAGAAGCCTAAGGCGTAAGGAAGGTATATGCCCAGACGAAAAATAGTTGCCAAACGGGAGACGCTGCCGGATTCCCGGTACAACAATATGGTTGTTTCCAAGTTCATCACGCGCATGATGCTGGATGGCAAAAAGTCCATCAGCGCGGCGATTCTTTACGGCGCGATTGATTCCCTGAAGGGAAAGGCGGACAAGGGCGAGCTTGATATTTTTTTGCAGGCGCTTGACAATGTCAAACCCCTTGTGGAGGTCAAATCCCGGCGGGTCGGCGGGGCGACCTACCAGGTGCCGGTGGAAATCCGCGAGTCGCGGCGCGAGGCGCTGGCCATGCGCTGGCTGATTGCCGCGGCAAGGGCCCGGGGGGGCAAGTCCCTGAGCCAGAAGCTGGGGGCGGAGCTTCTTGACGCCTATAACAGCACGGGGACGGCGTTCAAGAAGAAAGAGGATACCCACAAGATGGCGGAGGCGAACAAGGCTTTCTCCCATTTCCGGTGGTAAAAATATTTTCGGAAATTTGTCGGGAAGCCCTTGACTGATTTCCGCTTTTATATTACAATCGCACTACTATCATCCTTAAAGCCGCTGGGCGGCTTGAATGTAGTGGGTTTCTGTGAAACCTGGCCGGTGGGCCGGTGTTATTCCAGGGGCGGTGTTGATGAAAAGGATGGCTGAACAGATCCGCTGAAGATTCGTTTCTTCAAGATCTTGCGCGCGGTTTTTTCTCTTGCGCGTTGTTCTCTTCCCCTTTCTGACAGGCGGCCTTGAGGTCGCCCCCCCGCGTTATTCTTGGATGGTTTTTTATGGGTCTTCCGCCGTTGCGGGGGGCTTTTAGGTTAGTCCCGCGCTTTCGTAGAAAGCGCGGGACTTAGGATTGTATTGGAGTATATTATTTTGCCTGAGATAGGTAAGGAGGCGCAAAATGGCCAAAGAAAAGTTTGATAGGACGAAACCGCACATTAACGTAGGGACGATTGGGCATGTCGATCACGGCAAGACGACGCTCACCTCGGCTATTACCATGGTCTGCCACAGGCTGTATGGCGAGAGCAACAAGGTTTTGAAATTCGATGATATCGATAACGCGCCGGAAGAAAAAGAGCGCGGTATCACCATCAATACCCGGCATGTGGAGTACCAGACCCCCAACCGCCATTACGCGCACGTCGACTGCCCGGGGCACGCGGACTACATCAAAAACATGATTACGGGCGCGGCGCAGATGGACGGGGCGGTTATCGTCGTTGCGGCCACGGACGGCCCGATGGCCCAGACAAAGGAACATATCCTCCTGGCCCGCCAGGTGGGCGTGCCGGCGCTGATTGTTTTTATCAATAAAATCGACGCGGTCGACGATCCTGACCTTATCGATCTTGTCGAGGAGGAGATGCGGGACCTTCTGTCTTTCTACAATTTTCCGGGAAAGGAGATTCCCGTTATTCGGGGCGCGGCTTTCCCGGCCATGGAAAACCCGGACGATCCGGAGAAGACCAAGTGCGTCGTGGACCTGTTGCAGGCTATGGACGACTATTTCCCGCTGCCCCAGCGCGATGTCGACAAACCGTTCCTGATGCCGATTGAGGACGTGTTTTCCATTCCGGGGCGCGGCACGGTGGTCACGGGCCGCGTGGAGCGCGGCGTCATCAAGGTAAACGAGGAAGCCGAGATTGTCGGCATCAAGGATACCAGAAAGACCGTCGTGACGGGCGTCGAGATGTTCAACAAGCTGCTTGACCAGGGGCAGGCCGGCGACAATATCGGCACCCTTCTCCGGGGTATAGACAAAAAGGAGGTGGAGCGCGGGCAGGTGCTGGCGAAGCCCGGTTCCATCAAGCCGTACAAGAAGTTCAAGGGTGCCATTTACGTCCTTTCCAAAGAAGAGGGCGGGCGCCACAAGCCTTTCATGCACGGCTACCGGCCGCAGTTCTATTTCCGGACGACCGACATCACGGGCACGGTGGAGCTTGACGAGGGGAAGCAGATGGTCCTGCCCGGCGACAATACCGAAATCACGGTGGAGCTGATCCACCCGATTGCCATGGACAAAGGCTTGCGTTTTGCCATCCGCGAGGGCGG
>JAISXE010000051.1 GCA_031270615.1 Spirochaetia bacterium | reverse complement strand
ATAAGTGGTTTTCTCTTTTTATGTCTGTCCGCGCCGTCCGTGGTTCCCCCTCCTCCTTGCGGAATCCCAGACGGCGGGCGGGGCGGCCCATTCCCCAGCCCCGTGCGTTTCGTTTACTTGGCGCTTTCCCCGCCTGGCATAAAAGGCCGGGACGTTGCATAGTCCACGGCTTTTTGGTTAAGTTCCCGCAGGGATATGCGCGCGTAGTGCTCTTTTTGCCATGCGGTGTAATCGAAAGGTTCCCGTAATATATGCGAGATAAATATCTCTGTTTCAATTACGCCCAGTTTTTCCAAAAGGCAATTCATGCCGTCATTCAAAATTGCCGCAGTGTTACGCATTTTCGACCTCCGTTAAAAAACCTACCGGACTGTAAACGTGAATATCCGTTGATGGATACCTTTTCAATATGCCGCCATCGGTTGTGATAAAATAGCCACACTTGCCCTCAATGGCGCAGGAAAGGTGCAGTGCGTCGTTTGATTTTATTCCGTATTTTTTAATAGCTTCTGCCCGCGATTCGATAATTTGCGCCTTTCCACACCAACATATTCTATGGCATTATTAAAAAAACTTTGGATTGAATTACGATGCTCCTGATTGGGGTTTTCGCTATTTTCATAAACCGATATATACGAACAAACTAAATCCAGTCTTTTATTTATAATACATTTCTGAATGTGCAGCTTCGCCTGGGTTTCCAGAAAAATCCGTATTTGATTCTGGTCGTCAAAAGGCCTGTTGTAGGCGCAGTTGTCAAGAAAAATTCTCATGCTATTATTCTACTCAGGGAGAAAGGCGGCGTCAACATCGGAGGGAAGATAGCCCGTGCCGCGCGAGGGATAGAAGCGGAAATCCTTTTTTGCGGCACAGCCGCAAAAAAGATTGAAGCGGATAGCCCGGTTTTTTGCGGCTGCCGCAAAAAACGCGCCCAAATTCCGAATTATAACCCATGTTGCGCACGGAGAAAATTTGCCACGGACAAATACGGATAAAAGATGAGGAATTTCGATCAAAAAGCCGGCGTTTTTCTCTCTATGCCGTCTGTCCGCGCGGTCGGTGGTTCCCCCTCCTTTTTGCGGAATCCCAGACGGCAGGCAAGGCGGGCGGGAAGCAGCGCGGGACTGGCAAGGCCACGCCGTGCCACGCGGAGCAGGGCAAGGTCTTCGCCGCGGAGGTTTTTTTTGCCGTAGAGTTCCGCGTGCAGCCCCCGGGTCAGGACCCCCGCCTGCTCCTTCACGGCGGGAAACACCCCGCTAAGGCGCTCCCGGTACTCCTGCGGGGTTTCGGAAGGCTTTCGCGGCAGGCCGGAAGCCCTGCCCCAGGCGCACAGCCGCCGAAAGGCCTCCTGCCCCGCGCCCGCAAGGGGCCGCCGCGCGCGTATCCGGGCGGGAAGGCGGCGCAGCCCGTCCAGCGCCTCCGCCAGCCGCCGCGCGAGAAGCGCGAGAAAGTTCCGCAGGGCCGCGAAAAACCCCGGCTTTCCTTCATCGGCCCCCGCGCGGCCGGCAAGGTAGCGCGAAAGGGTAAAGACCAGCCAAAGGACAAAAACCAAAACCAGGGCTGCAACGATTACGGTAAAAACCCACAGAAGAATTTTTTCCATAAGGCCGGGCGGGGAAACCTCCCCCACGGCGGTAAAATCCTCATCCCCGGCCTGGGGCGGAGCCGCCGCCTCCCCTGCCGGCCCCCGGCGGCCAAAGCCAAAGAGAAACCGGATAAGGGCGACAAGAATATCCCGAAGCCAGCCGGAGTTGTCCCAGGCGAAGGCGTAAAGCTCCCCGGCCGTGCGCGCAAGAAACGGGTACAGAAGAACAAGCGCAAGCCCGGCAAGAACGAACACCGCAGCAAAAGGAAGGACAAGGCTGAAAGCGGAGCGGGCGCTTATGAAAGCCCTGTCGCGGCCCAGGCAGCGGGAAAAGAACAGGGCCAGGATGCCGAAAAGGAAATACGCCCCCACAAGGCGCAGCGCCAGGGGGTCAGGCGCCTTCAGGCCCATGCGCAGAAAATACACGCAGAAAAAAACACCCACGCCGGTATCGTAACGGCTTACCGTCAGGCTGTGGGAAAGCGGCCCCGCGCCCAGATATATGCCGCGCAGCCAAAACACAGCCAGGGAGCAGGAAACAAACCAGAAGGAAAGGCCGCCGTGGGAGCGGGCAAAAAAGAAACCAAAGGCCAGACATCCCCCGGCATGCACGAGAAGGACGGTAAGCCGCCTCTTTCTGATGCGCGAAAGCCCCTTTCCCGCAAGCGCCCCTGCGGCGAGCGCGCAGGCGGCCCATACGAAGGGAAAAGGCGGCAGGCCCGGGACAAGAAACAGTATGGGCAGCATGGCCCAGAGGCGGCAGGCTTCCATGGCCGCCGCAAAAAGGAGCGCTGGAAGGCCGGCGGCGCGGGCGCTGCTCATTCCGGGTCCTCGCAGAGGTCTTCCATGCGGCAGGCGGGAAAACCTTCCCATACCGGCGTATCCCGGCTATCCGCGCCGCCAAAAACGCAGAAGACTTTTTTCCTGCCGGAAATTTCCCTGCACACGCGCGCGGCCCGCCTGCCCGGGGAGGAGGCGCAGTACACAAAGCCCGCGTATTCCGAGGCAGCCCCGCGCAGGGTCGCCTCAAGGCCGGCCCCACCCGTTCCCGTAACGCGGGCCAGTATTTCAAGAAGGCTGCCCAAATGTTCCGGCCCCCGGCCCGCGGGCAAAACACCCCCGGGAGAGTCCTCCAGACGGGCGTTGGTAACAAGGCCGAAAGAAGCGCCGGTTTCCATAAGGGCCGCGGCGAGGGTTCCCAGGGTTTCCATCATGCGCTCAAAATTCCCGGAAACCCCCGCAGGGTCTTCCCCGGCCTCCCAGCCATCGGCGTCCAGAACAAAGAGCAGCTTGCGCTGCAAGGTCGGCTCGTAGAGTTTTTCCTGCAAGGTCCCAAGGCGGGCGCTTGCCTTCCAGTGGATGTTCTTCGCGGGCCGCGTCCCCGTGTAGTCCCGTGTCCCCGCGTACCAGGCGGGGTCTTCCACAGGCCCCCGCGCGGCGTGAGACCCAAAGTATTCCTGGAACGGGACGCTTAGGGCTTTCAGGCGCAGACGGCGCGGAAAAACGACAATCTCGCGCGCCGTCCCAAAGCTCCGCGTCCGGGAACTCAGGCCCAGAAGGTCGCCTGCGGAAATCCGCGCGGGCCCCGGACGCGCGACGCCCCGCGTCCTTGCCCGCAAGCCCAAAACCCGCCTGCTTTTTTCCCAGGACAGAAGCCGCAGGCCGCTGTGCAAAAAACCCTGCCCGCCGGACGCTTCTTCTTCCGCAAAATGCGGGGGCACGGGAAGCTCAAGGGTAAGCCACACAGGAAGCAGCTTTTTGTTATAAAGCTCTATCACAAGCCCGACATTTTCTCCGGGAAAAACCCTGTCCCTGTCGGGACACAGGGTAAAGGACAGCCGCGAGGAGGCAAGGCGCGCCCACAGGTCCGCCGCGAAGCCGATGCCAAGGGCGCCCGCCGCCGGAAGCGCCAGGGCGAACTCCGTCTGCACCAAAGCAAAAAAAAGAACAAGGCCCGCAATGAGTTTTACCGGCCAAACAGAAAAAAAACTGACCGCCCCGGCAAAAGCCCCGGGCCCAATATCTTCCCGCATGGCTAATCCGCAACGGGAACAGGAACCCCGTCAAGCACCTCGCCAAGAACGTCCCGGGCCGAGACCCCGCGGGTCCTTTCCTCATGCCGCAGGATAATGCGGTGCTCTAGAACGGGCCGCGCGAGATCTTTAATGTCATCTGGAAGGACAAAATCCCGCCCCCGCATCATCGCCAGGGCCTGGGCCGCCCTCATCATGCCAAGCGCGCCCCGGGGGCTTACGCCGAAGCGCACCCGCGCGTGGGCGCGGCTTGCCGCCGCTATGTCCGCGATATACGACCTCGCCGCAGCCGAGACAACGACGCGGGCCCGGAGCCTTTGCAGCTCGCGGACCCTGTCGGGACTCAGCACCGCGCAAAGGCTTTCCAGCGGATCGCTCTCCTGAAAACGCTCCAGTATGGAAATCTCCTCCCCGCGCGAAGGGTAGCCCAGGTCTATGCGCATCAGGAAGCGGTCAAGCTGGGCCTCCGGCAGGGGAAAGGTGCCGTCCATCTCTATGGGGTTCTGCGTCGCGATAACGAAAAAAGGCCGCGGCAGAACCAAAGTCCTGCCGTCCACCGTTAGCTGAAACTCCCCCATGCTTTCCAGAAGACTCGCCTGGGTCCGCGGAATCGTGCGGTTAATCTCGTCCGCAAGAAGCACATTGCACACGACAGGCCCCGGATGAAACACAAACTCCCCCGTTTTCTGGTCGTACACGGAAAACCCCGTCACATCCGCGGGAAGAAGGTCGGGGGTAAACTGAATGCGGCGGAAACTCCCGCCCATGCTCCTCGCCAGAGCCTTTGCCATCAAAGTTTTCCCCAGGCCCGGCACGTCCTCAAGAAGGACATGCCCCTCCGCCAGAAGCGCCACGCTCATAAGCTCCAGAACCCGCTTCTTGCCCACCACAACCAGCGCGGCGTTTTCCACCAGCGCGGCGCAGTCATTTGTCATCGCAGGTATTTTTTCCATCGCGCCTACTATAGCGCAATAAACAAAACGTGGGGAGTGGGAAATGACATCTCCAGAGTTGTTGGGGTTTGGTTGTCGTTTCCCCTTCCGCTCAGAGTATGGTAGTTGCAGTTCAAAGCCCGGGTTGCGATGTTCTATGCCGCAAATGCATCCTAATTTGGCATTGAAGTTTTTGCATAAAAAAGTTGACAAAATTTAAATACATAATATACTATGTAGTATGTATTACTGCAAAAATATAATATAAGGAGGTGCCACTTGCTGCAGGAACTATCTTGGACTCAGTCCCCTGCATTGAAATTGCTGTTCAAACTGGCCGAAGGCATAAACTCTATTGATGTGATAGGAAAAACCGGCATGACTGTCACCAGATTCAAGGATGTTGACAGAACGGCTTTTATTAAGTCGGTACAACCGATTTGGGATTTTTTGCGCGCGAAATACGCTTCGCTTATTGACAGTATCGTAAACGGATAAAGCAAGGAGAAATTCACTATGAAAAAATACCATATTGCATTATTGCCTGGGGACGGGGTTGGGCAGGAAGTTGTCAAAGAAGCTGAACGGGTGCTGCGTGCGGTCGAAGAGACTCTGAAAGGGTTTGAATTGGATATGCAGGGGTATTCTATTGGAAGCCAGGAGTACCTCAAAAGCGGCGAGGTACTGCCTGAAAAGACCTTTCAGGACTGCAAGGCTGCAGACGCCATTCTTTTGGGCGCAGCGGGGATTCCGATAGGCCACACGGAAATTATCAGGGACAACAGCGGTACCGAAGTGACGGCGCAATTCATGTTTAAAATGCGTTTTGACCTTGGCCTGTATGCCGGAGTTCGTCCCATAAAATCCTATCCAAACTGTGTTTCCGCTTTACGGGGTGAAAACCGCAAAATTGATTTTGTTATTTTCCGCGAAAGCGTCGAAGGGCTTTTTTCGTCCTATGGGGGCGGCGGCGTTGTCCGCGATCTTGTCGCATTTGATACCCAGGTAATTACCCGCGCGGGCACGGAACTGGCGGCAAAGTACTGCTTTGAAATGGCCTTAAAGAGGAATGGTCGGGTACTTGACGGGAAAAAAATGGTTACCTGCGCACACAAAGGAAATGTCTTTCGCTCATTTGCCTTCATGACTAAAGTCTTCGGAGAAGTGGCTGAAAAATATAAAGGCCAGATTGAGGCGGATTACGCCATGATTGACGCCCTAACCCTGTGGATGACGCAGCAGCCGGAACGCTTTGATGTTATTCTTTCGGAGAACGCCCACGGGGATATTATTTCCGACTTGGCCGCCTCTTATATCGGCGGTATGGGTATGGCACCTTCCGGCGATATAGGCGAGGCACACGCTATGTTCCAACCCGCGCACGGAACAGCCCCAACCATTGCGGGCAAGGGAATTGTCAACCCCACGGCAACCATTCTTTCCGCCAAAATGATGCTTGACTGGCTTGGCGATCGCTTTCACGATGAGGCCGCGCATAAGGGCGCCTGGCTTATTGATGAAGCTGTATACAAAACCTTTGAAGGCGGCTGCCTTACCAACGATGTGGGGGGGAAAACCTCAACGGGGGAATTTGGCGATCAGGTGATTGCAAATGTAAAGAAGCTTGCTTCGGGAATATAAATATTTTCAGGCACCGCTGTGATGAGTTAAATCCCGGCGGCGCTTATTTGGGTCTGTGAAGAACAAGGTTGGCGTAATAACGATCGATTTTTATATAAAAAAGTTGAAAAATTTAGATGCCGTATGTAATGCATAAACAAATAGGAGGATATATCAATGAAATTGAACAGATTCTGTATTTTGCTGGCGGTTTTCCTTATAGCAAGTGCCGGTCTCGTGGCGGAGGGTAGTTCTGAAAAGAAATTTCCCGTGCAACCCATAAACGTGAGCGTTGGCGGTTCTGCGGGAGGTTCCGCAGATTTAACCGCCCGCATTGTTGCCGCGCTTATGGAAAAAGAACTTGGACAAAGAATTATCGTATCGGACCTTCCGGGGGGAAGCGGCGGAACCGCTTCCAACGAAGTCCTGTCCAAACCGCATGACGGTCACTATTGGCTTGCAAACGCCAATCCGCAAATGAGCGCAAGTGTTCTTGGCGCTACTGATAAGACCATGAAAGACTGGGAAATTTTCCTGGTCGCCGGAACGACAGGTATTTTGTCTGTCCGCGAGGATTCACCGTATAACACGGTTGAAGAGCTTTTTGCCGCAATGAAGAAAACTCCTGGCCGCATCAAATGGAGTGCGGGTCCTCCGGGAACTCCCTGGCAGGTACAGGCTTCGCTCCTTGCAAAGTGGGCGGGAATAGAATTCAATTTTGTCCCTTATCAAGGTTCCAATCCGTCTATCATAGGATGCCTTAACGGAGAAGCTGATGCCGTTCTAACAGGACTCAGCGAGCAGGCAGAATTCCTCGGTGCGGGAAAACTCAAACCTCTTGCTGTTACAGAACCGCAAGCCATGGAAGTTCCCAAATACGGGAAAGTCCGTTCCATTCTTGAAGTCGTTCCCGAATTCAAAAATATTTCTCCTCAGGTGCGGCAATTCAATTTTTTTGCTGTTCCCGCTGATGTAAACAAGGAAACTGTTGCTATAATCAATACGGCCTTCAAGAAAATAATGGCATCACAGCAAATGAAAGATTACTGTTCAAAAAACTATATGTTTGCCATCAATAAATCTCTTGATGAAGCCAAGAAAGAAGTTTTGGAACAGGAAAAAGTTTTTACCTGGATTTTGTTTGATCTTGGTATTGCAACCCGATCTCCAGCCGATCTTGGCATTGCCAGACCCCAATAGTCCCTTTTTGTAATAACCTCGCCCGCGTTAGGGCGGGGATTTTTGAAAGCGGAGATTAGTCATGATTCAAGATAAAAAAACGCTTCGAAAGTGTGATGTCGCTTTTGGTACATTCCTTATTATTGTTTCAATCGTTTTTTTTGTCATGGCTTTTAAAATGCCAATACTGGCCATCGGCAGAGCCTCTCAGGGGCCTGAATTATCTACGGCACCCGGCCTTTTGCCGATGACTGTTTCGGCGACGCTTTGTGCTCTTGGGATAATCCTTGTTATTTCTGCATGGCGTGAAGGCGGGCGTATATCAGGCAAAGATTTTAGAAATGCTATTGCAAAGGTAAAGACCGATGAAAGCAAACGCATGGCTTTGATATGCCTTATTATTATGCTTTATGCATTCGGTCTGTTGAAACGGGTCCATTTCTCGCTTGCGACATTTATTTATCTGTCTGTTTTTATGTTTTTGTTTAAGGCGACACATCCTGTTAAAATGATTATCATTTGCGGTATCACGGCAGCCCTGATCTGGTTTTTCTTCGGAAGAGTTGCCCTGATACCTCTGCCGTAAAAGAGGATAGCAATATGGGATTTGGAATACTTTTTCGGGAAATTATTGGTTTGTTTGATGCTTACCTTGTTCTGATAATATTGGCAAGTACTTCTTTGGGAATTATTATTGGAGCTTTGCCAGGGCTTACCGCAACAATGGGCGTGGCCCTGCTTACCGGACTGACTTTCGGATTACCGACTGTATACGCTATTCCCATCTTGATGAGTATTTATGTTGGTGCCATTTACGGTGGCTCCATTTCCGCCGTCCTGATTAATATTCCGGGAACAGGAGCTTCCGCTGCGACTGCTTTGGATGGATTTCCTCTTGCGCAAAGGGGCGAAGGCGTTCGTGCTTTGTATCTTACCCGTATTGCCTCTTTCATTGGAACAATTATCGGACTGTTTTGCCTTTTGGAGTTTGCGCCGCTTCTCGCTACTATAGGAGAAAGATATTTTGCCTCGCATGAATATTTTCTGCTCGCGGTTTTTGGAGTTGTCATCTGCGGATCTTTGACGGCTCTTGACAAACCCATCAAGGGGTGGATTGCGGGCTTTATCGGCCTTATGATGTCGTTTGTTGGTATCGAAGAAATATTCGGCTATCCCCGGTATACTTTCGGTAATCCAAATCTTTTGAGCGGCATTTCTTTTATTCCCGCAATGATTGGCATTTTTGGAATTCCGCAGATACTTAATACCTTAAAAAATAAAAATCCGGTATTCGCAAATGTCGCTTCTGTATCAAAAAAGACAGTAACTGAAAAACGAATACCGCTTCTTACGATACTTCGCAAAAATATTCTGAATATTGTCCGGTCCGGCCTTATTGGAGTGGGCATAGGTACAATTCCCGGAGCCGGCGAGGACATTGCTTCCTGGCTTTCGTACGACAGGGCAAAAAAGGGGAGCAAGCACCCGGAAGAGTTTGGGAAAGGATCGTATGAAGGGATTATAGCCTCCGAAACGGGCAATAACGCGTGTATAGGCGGCGCAATCATTCCGCTTCTATCGCTTGGCGTTCCTGGAAGCCCGCCTGCGGCCGTGCTACTTGGTGCGCTGTACCTTCATGGAGTCAGACCCGGCCCCATGCTTGCTTTTGAAAATCCCACATTTTCCTATACGATGACAGCGATCCTGTTGTATTGCGCCGTAGCGTTACTCCTGTGCGGATTTTTTTTGTCCAGCATCATGGCGAAAGTATTGAAAGTAAAGCCCGCGATCCTTATGCCTATAGTGGGGGCGCTTTCCATTATCGGTTCGTATGCCATTGGGATTAATATCTTTGATATAAAGGTGATGGTTGTGTGCGGCATTATCGGATATTTTCTTACAGAAATGGGCTATCCTCCCGCGCCGCTTATTCTTGGTACAATACTAGGACCCATGGCGGACGCAAATTTTCGCAGGGCTCTTTTGACATCCGATGGTTCGATTCTTCCGTTTTTTATGCGTCCTGTTTCAATTATATTTGTTATCCTGATTACCTGGTCGATAGTTTCGATGCTGCCAATATATATAAAACTGAAATCCCGCCTCAAGAAAAAAAGGAGGCATGACAATGAAAATAATTGATACGCATGCCCATATCGGAACATCACGAAATACCGGGGTCACGATAACAGAAGACGAACTTATGGGGGTAATGCATAAGAATTCCGTGGACGCTGCTCTTGTTATGCCCCAGCCGGTTGGCTATGAAGAATCGTGTCTGGTACACAAAAGGATTTATGAGCTATCAAAAAAGAATCCTGGGATGATTTATGGTATCTCATGTGTTGATCCCTGGACAGACGAGGATAAATTCATATATGAAACTACCCGGTGTATTGAAGAGTATGGATTTAAAGCACTTAAAATAAACTGTCATGGGCATAATGTGTCGCCTCTGTCCGCACTTTGCGAAAAAAGCTACAAAATCGCGTTACGCTATGGATTGCCAATTGTTGTCCATACGGGGCTGGGAACCCCCGTGTCGCTGCCTTCGCTGGTTATGAAGCCCGCCACAGATTATCCTGAAATCATATTTATACTCGCCCATGCGGGATTTGCTCTATACTGTGATGAAGCCATGGTTGCGGCATCGCTGTGTAAGAATATTATTCTTGAGCCATCGTGGTGTCAAACTTTCATGGCTGCCCAGATGATAAAGAATATTGGCAGTGATCGCGTTATTATGGGTTCAGATCATCTGACGAATCTGCCCATGGAAATTCTTAAGTATCACTGCATAAATATTACCGATGCAGAGCGGGAAGCTGTATTCTATGTGAACCCCAAAAGGATATTTCATCTTGATATATGAGCTTATTTTGAGAAAAGATTAGAATAATTAATAGCAATTTGCCGTTTGAGTCGTTCAAAGTCTTTCGCGTTTTTCTCTTTGAGAACTTTCAGGTAAAGCCTGTGTGTAATCAGGGTTCCTTCCCGACCGACTTTGCGTTCTATACTTTCCATTTTACTACGGAAAATTTCGTATACGGTTTTTCCAATCTCAATGAGAAAAGGATTCTGCGTCATATCCAAAATCAGATAGTGAAATTGAAGATCCATTTCAACCCATGCTATTGTATCAAGGTGCAATGCGTGTTCAAGCCGCTGGCAGGCTTCGACAAGTTTCTGATAATCCTCTTGAGTGCAGTGCTTCCAGGCAAGTTCGATGATCATCTGCTCAAAACACTGACGGAACTCAATAAGCCCGTCAATGTTGCCGCTTTGCAGAATAAGAGCCATGATAAGCGGGTTCAGATTCTTGTTCGATGCCGTTTTACGCAAAAACATCCCCTCTCCCCGTTTTATTTCGATAATACCAATGGCTTCAAGAATCTTGATTGCTTCACGGATTGGTGTGCGGCTTAAGCCGAGTTGTTCCATTAATTCAGCCTCGGTAGGAATTTTATCGCCCGGTTTGAGATCGCCCGTTATTATTTTGTGTCTGAAAATCGCGATAATTTCAATATATTTCTTCTTCTGGTGTCCAATCTTCGAATTGAATAATCCCTGTTCCATATGTACCGATGAGATCTTAATCCCCCTCCACCCTCTCCACCCACGCCGCCGCCGCCGCGTCGGAGGGCATGCGCCAGTCGCTGCGGGGGGAAAGGCTGACGGTTCCCACCTTGGGGCCGTCGGGGATGCAGGAGCGTTTGAACTGCTGGCCGAAGAAACGCTTCAGGAACACGCGCAGCCAGGCGCGGAGGCTCTGCTCCGTGTAGGGCCGTTCCTTTGAAGGCAGATACCGGAAGGCCTCTTTCGCGAGGAAAAGGATTTTTTCGGGCGGGGCGCCGTAGCGGAAAAAATGGTACAGGAAGAAATCGTGTACCTCGTAGGGACCCAGGATATCCTCGGTTTTTTGCCGGATTTTCCCCGCCTCGTCAGGAGGCAGAAGTTCCGGGCTTATGGGCGTGTCCATGACGGAGGCAAGAACCGCCCTGGTTTTTTCATCGGCTACATTGTCCGCAACCCAGGCGACTAAATACTTCACCAGGGTTTTGGGAATGCTGACGTTGACGCCGTACATCGACATGTGGTCGCCGTTGTAGGTGCACCAGCCCAGGGCAAGCTCCGAAAGGTCGCCCGTCCCGATGACAAGGCCGCCGTGTTTGTTTGCCATATCCATAAGGACAAGGGTGCGCATCCGGGCCTGCACGTTCTCGTAGGTAAGGTCGTGGATCGCGGGGTCGTGGCCTATATCCTCAAAATGTCGCAGGCAGGCGGGCCTGATGTCGATTTCCTTGCGCGTAACGCCGAGGGAGTCCATCATGGCAAGGGCGTTTGCATGGGTGCGACCAGTCGTGCCGAAACCCGGCATGGTTATGGCGATAACACCCCCGCGCGGCAGGCCGAGGAGGTCGAAGGTTTTTACCGCGACCAGGAGGGCAAGGGTGGAATCCAGGCCGCCCGAAACGCCGATGACGGTCGTTTTGCATTTGGTGTGTTCCAGCCGCTTGGCAAGGCCCGCCGTCTGTATGTCGAAAATCTCCCCGCAGCGCTCGTCGCGGCGCCTCGGATCGGAGGGGACAAAGGGATGCGGGTCAATGCCGCGGCGCAGGGCTTGCAAAGGCTTTTCGGGCAGGGCGAAACCGATAAAGCGGAATTCCCCTCCCCCGGGGCGCCCTGCCGCGCCTTCCATAAACGAGCCAAGCCGGATGCGGGTATTCAGAAGCCTGTCGGCATCGATGTCGCACACGGCCATTTCGGTTTTACGGGAAAACCTTTTGCCCTCGGCCAAAATACTGCCGTTCTCCGCTATCAGCACGGACCCGCCGAAAACAAGATCGGTCGTAGACTCGCAGACCCCCGTCCCCGCGTAGACATAGGCCGCGCAGAGCCTGGCGGACTGCGTGCGCACAAGATCGCTGCGGTAGCCGTGCTTGCTGATGATTTCGTTGCTCCCCGAAAGGTTGCAAATAACAAGCGCGCCCGCCTGGGCAAGCCGCGCGCCCGGCGGGGAAGGAACCCACAAATCCTCGCAGATCTCAATGCCGAAAATAAGGTCCTCGCGGCCTTCCGCGCGAAAAAGAAGGTCCGTCCCGATGGGAACCGTTCTCCGGGCGAAACGCAGTTCCTGGCTCCGCAGGGCCGACGCGGGCGAAAACCACCGTTCCTCGTAGAACTCGCCATAACCCGGAAGATACGACTTGGGAACAAGCCCCAAAAGAGAACCCCGCTGAACGACGGCCGCGCAGTTAAAAAGCTGGTTCTCCAGCCTCAGCGGCAGGCCAAGCGCCGCGACAAGGTCCCAGTCCTTTGTTTCGGACAAAACCGCCTCAAGGGCCTCCTCCGCCGCGCGCAGGAGGGCCTCCTGGTGGAAAAGATCGGCGCAGGTATAGCCGGTCACGCAAAGCTCCGGCAGGACAAGGAGGTGCACGCCCCCGTCTTCGGCGGTTTTCATCGCCTCGACAATAAGCCCCGCATTCCACCGGGGATCGGCAACCCGCAGCGGAAGCGAAGCCCCCGCCGCCCTGAAAAAACCATACTCAAGCGCAGCCATACCCGTAGTATAAAGAAAACCCCCTCCCTGTGCTATGGGGCCTGGCCGCGAGCCAGGCATCGGCGTTTACCCTCACACGATAGAATTAGATTGCGCGAAGCGCAAAAGCCCGTGGGGCACACGGGATTGAAGCGGAAATCCCGCAAGCCTGCCGCAGGCAGGCTGAGGAATTGGAGCGGAAAGCCCGGTTTTTTTGCGGCCCTGCCGCAAAAAAATGTGCTAACTCTACCAATATGACCGAAAAAAAGTAAACGCCGATGCCCTGCGCGAGCCGCTTAACTTGTTGACATTGGATATTTTTATAATAAAATTATAAGAGGGCCTCACAAGCTGCTTGCCCCCGGGGTAGTAAAAGCGAATGTCAAAACTGAAGGCGTTTATTCAAAAATATCTCTATTCGGAAGAGCTGCCTCTGGAAGTCCGGATGCTCAACATGGTTTATCTGGTCGGCATCGCGGGCGCCTTCGTGACCATCTTTACCCGCATAGCGGCCGGATCAAACATCTACCTTATCCTGCTTGTCCTGGCGATTGCTTTTTCAATCGTCCTCATGCTGTACCTCGCCAACCGCTTCCATCTGTACCGGTTCAGCCGCTGGATTCTGATTATTGCCATGTGCGATATCCTTTTCCCCCTGGCTTACTTTGCCCTCGGAGGCATAACCAGCTCCATACTAGGATATTTTATTCTGAGCATTGTCGTTATTTTCCTCCTGGCGGAGGGAAAAAGCCGCCTGGTTTTTCTGGCAACGCACATTCTTATTATCATTCTTTGCTACTACCTGGGTTCCCGGCCCCGGTTTTCCCGTTTTGTCGCGTATGTGGCTGCGTACAACATCTATCTTGACCATATCCAGGCGCTGTTGGTGGTGGGCCTGTGCATCGGGATGTTTGTCGTCTTCCAGAAGCATATATACACAATCGAAAAAGAGAAGGTGACGGCCGCCCGCGACGATCTTTTTTACCGCGACAGGCTGCTCCAGGTGGTCAACCAGGCGGCGGGCATACTTCTTGCTTCGGAACCCGAGCATATCAAAAAAACGCTGCCCAGGGTCATGCAGATCATGGCCCAATGCATAGACGCCGACCGCATGTACATCTGGAAAAACCGTCTCATAGACGGAAAACTCTATTATGTGCAGCAGTATGAATGGCTCCACCAGAATGCCGACAAGCCCCCCGGGGAAAAAAACGGCTATTTCTATCAGGACAGCATTCCCGCATGGGAACAAAAATTCGCCACCGGCCAAATTGTCAACGGCCCCCTAAGCAGCCTTTCCGAAAACGAGCAAAGCGTGTTGGGCAAATTCGGCATCCGCTCAATCCTGGTCATTCCCGTGTTTTTACAGGAAAAATTCTGGGGCTTTGTCAGTTTTGACGACTGCCACCGGGAAAGGTTTTTCACGGACGATGCCATCAGGATACTGCGCTCCGGCAGTCTTCTGCTGGCAAATGCCGAGGCACGCAACACCAATGACGCCCTGCTGAACGCCCGCCTGAGGCAGCAGGACCTTATGTCGGATATCGCCCAGAATCTTATCTACCCGGAATCCCTGGAGATGCACATCCATGACGCCCTCCGCCGCGTGGGGGAGTTTCTTGGCGCGACGCGGATACTGGTGGTCGTTGTGGACAAAGCCACGGAGCAAAGCTATCCGGCCTATTCCTGGTTTTGCGGGGATGCGTGGAAGCCCGATCCTTCAATGGCGGGTCTCAACCCGCTTATCACCAGCCTGTTCCCGCAGTATATGCCGATGAAAGGATATGTCCCCACCGAAAGCTGCGACAATATTTACACCGGCAAGGAAGGTAAATACAGGATCCTTGAAAAAACCGGCCTGAAATCCTTCCTGTGGGCACCGGTGTATGTGAAAGGGGAATTCTGGGGGATCCTCAGCATTGAAGACTGCATTTCCAGCCGCGCATGGAGCAAGAGCGACACCCAGCTCATAGCCCTGGCGGTCAGCGCCATCGCGGGGGCGATTACCCGCGACCTGATGGACAAGGAACGGACCGCAGCCCTGGAACAGGCGGTACGGGCAAGCAAGGCAAAGGGGGATTTCCTTTCCAACATGAGCCATGAGATGCGCACGCCCATGAACGCCATCATCGGCATGACGGCAATCGGCAAGGCCGCGCACGATCTGGAAAAAAAGGACTACGCCTTTGAAAAAATCGAAAACGCCTCCAGCCATCTCCTGGGCGTCATCAACGATATTCTGGACATGTCAAAAATCGAAGCGAACAAGCTGGAATTTGCTTCGGAACCCTTTAACCTGGAAAAAATGCTCCAAAAGGTCACCGGGGTCGTGAACTTCCGCATTACCCAGCGGAAGCAGTCCTTCTATGTGTCCATCGACAAAAGAATCCCCCATACCCTTATCGGGGATGACCAGCGGCTGGCGCAGATCGTTACCAACCTGCTTTCCAACGCGATTAAATTCACCCCCGAAGGCGGCACCGTCCGCCTGGAGGCCTGTTTTGTCGGGGAGGAGAAAAAGATGTGCACCATCCAGATACGGGTAAGCGACACAGGCATCGGCATCAGCCCGGAGCAGCAGGCCAGGCTTTTCAATTCCTTTGAGCAGGCGGAAAGCAGCACCGCGCGGAAATTCGGCGGTACCGGCCTGGGCCTGGCTATTTCCAAACGGATCGTTGAAATGATGGGAGGGCGCATCTGGATCGAGTCGCAGATCGGCAACGGAGCGGCCTTTACCTTCACCGTCCGCCTGAAATGCGGTGAGGACAGGCATAAGCCCCTCCTTGATCCGGGGGTAAACCGGAGCAATATACGGATTCTGACGGTGGACGACGACGAGGAAGTTCTGAAGTATTTTGCGGACATCGCGAAGAACTTCGGCATCAGATGCGATACCACGGGGGACGCGGAGGATGCGTTGCGGCTTATCGGGGAAAACGGCGGGTATGACATCTATTTCATTGACTGGAAAATGCCTGGCGTGAACAGCCTGGAACTGGCAAGCCGCATCCGGCGGAGCGCCAAGCGCATGTCCGTCATCACCATGATTTCCGCCGCCGAGTGGACCGACATTGAAGCGGACGCAAAAACCGCGGGAGTCGACAAATTCCTTTCAAAACCGATATTCCCTTCCGATATAGCCAATTTGATTAACGAATGCCTCGGCCTTGCCGACAAGCCCGCCCCGGGCGAAGCCAAAGCCGTCAATGCGGAACACTTCGGCGGCTGCACGATCCTTCTGGTGGACGATGTGGAAATCAACAGGGAAATCGTGCTTGCCCTGCTGGACCCCACCGGGCTGGCCATTGACTGCGCGGAGACCGGGGCGGAGGCGCTGCGGATGTTTGCCAGGGCACCGGATAAATACGATATGGTTTTGATGGACATCCAGATGCCCGAGATGGACGGCTACGAGGCGACACGCCGCATCCGCGCCATGGATACTCCCAGGGCGCGCAGCATCCCCATTGTCGCCATGACCGCCAACGTGTTCCGGGAGGACATTGAAAAATCCCTGGAATCCGGCATGGACGACCATATCGGCAAGCCCCTGGATTTTGAGGAGGTGTTGGCAAAACTGCGCAAGTACCTGCCGCGCAGGACCGCTTGACACTCTATTTTTTAATGAATACACTTTATAAGATGTCAGAGTTTTTGAACAATGTTGATTTTGAGAAATTCCGTTCTCTTATTTACAAAGAAAGCGGGATAACCTTTTCCGATACCAACCGCACGATTCTGGAGAGCCGCCTGCGGGAACGGGTAAAACTGGCATCGGTTGCCACCGTGGGGGATTACTACAACCGCATCCAGAAGGACAGCGAGGAACTGAAAGTGCTCCTCGACGCTGTAACAACGAATCTGACCCGCTTCTTCCGGAACACCGCGCACTTTGATACGTTCATCAAATATGTTATACCGGACCTCCTGAAACACAAGGCGGCAAAGGGCGACAGGGAGGTCCGCCTTTGGAGCGCGGGCTGTTCAACCGGCGAAGAACCTTATACCCTGGCGATGATTCTGAAGGATATCCTTCCCGCCGGTATGACCTGCAAAATCGTCGCCTCGGACATAAGCCTGAAATGCCTGATAACCGGGAAGGAGGGCTTCTATCCCGACACCAGGGTTGACGGAATCTCACCCCAGTATCTGACGCGCTTCTTTGAGAAAAAGGGCAACGGCTACCAGGTCAGGGACGAAATCAAGAATCTTATCCGTTTCGACTACCACAATCTGAAAAACGACAGCGGCCTGCGCAACCTGGATGTTGTTTTCTGCCGGAATGTCCTTATTTATTTTGACGAAGCAGCCCAGAAAGCGGCGGTGGACAGATTCTGGGACGCCATGAGCAATCATTCTTTCTTGTTTATCGGCCATTCGGAATCCCTTTTTGGCATGGACACAAAATTCGAATTCCTGAAAACCGAATGGGCCTGTATTTACAAAAAATTCATGTAGCGGGCTTGCACAGCAAACCAACCGGAGGAGAAAAAAAGGTGGCGCTTGAACCTATCAGTGTACTGATTGTGGATGATTCCGCACTGATGCGAAATTTGATCGGAAAAATCGTCGAAGGGGACTCTTCCCTGAAAGTCATCGGCAAAGCCATAAACGGCCGTTTTGCTTTGGAGAAAATCCCTTCCCTGAAGCCGGACATGATTATTCTTGACCTTGAAATGCCGGAGATGGACGGCATCAGTTTTCTGAAAGAACGCAAGCGGCAGGGCATCATGACGCCGGTTATTATTCTGTCCTCCCTGGCAAACCGGAGCGCGGCGGTCACGATGGAGGCCCTTGCCCTGGGCGCCGCTGATTTTATCATGAAGCCTTCAGGCTCCGACGACCTGCACACGGTAAGCCACTCCCTGCTGGAGATGATCCACTCCTACGGCAGTCTGCACCGGAGCAAGATGCTCGCCTCCGGCATGCGGATCGCGGTAGGCCCCCAGCCAAAAACGGAACCTTTTACCGCCCGCGCCGCAGGAAAACGGGAAGAATCCGCAGGCCCCCTGCGCGCGAAAAGCCCCATTGATATTGTCGCTATCGGCATATCCACCGGGGGGCCCAACGCCCTGCGGGAAGTCTTCGCCGCCCTGCCGAAGGACTACACGGTTCCGACTGTTGTCGTGCAGCACATGCCAGCGGGTTTTACCGACGAATTCGCGAAAAGCCTTGACCGCATCTGCCCCCAGGAAGTAAAAGAAGCCGAGGAAGGGGATATTGTCAAACCGGGAAGAATCCTCATCGCCCCCGGGGGCAGCCGGCACATGATTGTGGAAAAAAAGCCCCTGGCAATCATTACGCACCTGGTGGAGCAGGATCTGGTAAACGGCCACCGCCCTTCGGCCGATGTCCTTTTCGAGTCCGTGGCAAAAAACTTCGGCGCCCACGCCCTGGCCCTCATCATGACGGGCATGGGAAAAGACGGGGCACAGAAAATCGGGGACATTTACCGCGCGGGCGGCATTACCCTGGGCCAGGACGAGGCCTCAAGCATCGTGTACGGGATGCCCCGCATAGCCTTTGAAAACGGCTTTATCCAGAAACAAGTGGCCCTCCACGATATAGCGCCCACCATCTGCCGCCTTGCGAAAGAATCGCGGGGATAGCACCCCGATTACACTAAGAGCCTATCCCCAAATAATTCCCCGCCTTGCACAACAGAATAAGAGAAACCGAAAGACCTCACTGACCACACAGCACGGACCACACGGACAGATTTTTTTTCACTGTCAACGAGTTAAGGCATAGGTCAGCCCGTGGGGCGCCAGGGATTGTAGCGGAAATCCCGCAAGCCCCGCAGGGGCTGAGGAATTGTAGCGGAAAGCCCGGTTTTTGGCGCGGGAGCGCCAAAAAGGCGCACATCTTTTTCTTAACTTGTTGACAGTGGTTTAGAAACC
>JAISXE010000236.1 GCA_031270615.1 Spirochaetia bacterium | reverse complement strand
GCAACGGCGGCGGGGTATATGTGTACGCTTACGGGGCCGACAGCAGTGCCGGGTTTACCATGAGCGGGGGAACCATCAGCGGGAATACAAGCGGCCCCTGCGGCGGCGGGGTATTTGTGTACGCTTCCGGTGCCGACAGCAGCGCCACATTCACCCTGGCCGGGGGAACCATCAGCGGGAACACAAGCACCAACGGCGGCGGGGTATATGTGTCCGCTTACGGGGCCGACAGCAGCGCCGAGTTTACCATGCTCGGGGGAACCATCAGCGGGAATAGCGGTCACGGCGGCGGGGTAGGTGTGGCCGCTTCCGGCACCGCCAGGAGCGCCGGATTTGCCATGGGCGGGGGAACCATCAGCGGGAACACAGCCAGCTACGGCGGCGGGGTAGTCCTATCCGGCGCCGCCACCTTGAAAAAGGCGCCGGTGCCCCCGGCAACAACCAGCGGCGTTATCTACGGCTCCGACGCGTCGGCGGGGCTAAAAAATACCGCCCTTAATACCGGCCACGCGGTAGTTGCCGGTTCTAAAAAACGAGATACCACCGCCGGAGAAACCGACACGCTTGACAGCACGGTAGAAGGCCCGGAGGGCGGCTGGGACTGATTGGCGGGTGCCGCTTTAGGCCGCCGCCAGCCGCCCATGCGCGAGGGGGCTGGTCGCAATTTGCTTTAAGGCCGTACAAGCAGGCCGTGGGCGAAGCCCCGTGTTGGTGGCGCAAAACGGTCTGCCGCCCATGCGCGAGGGATTGCAGCGGAAATCCTTTTTTGCGGCTTTGCCGCAAAAAAGATTGGAGCGGAAAGCCCGGTTTTTTTTGCTTCGCAAAAAAAACGCGCCCAATTTCCCTCATTCCCCATCCCCCATCCCCCATCCCTCATGACACTTCACTTCCCACACTCCACTCTCTTATCCTCCGGGGGGGAATTGCCGAAAACGCGGAAAAGGGCTATGATGGCTCCCGTGTGCAAACTACGCGAATTCCTGCGGTACCTAGGCGAGGCTTCCATCCGCTACGCGCGCGAGTCCCTCTACGCCGCGGGCTATGTTTTTGAAATACATAAACGGACGTTCCGCTTCCTCCGGCACATACAGCCCAAGTACGGCTACAGGGTCTTTATCATGCAGATGCTTTTCACGGGCTTTGAGGCTCTGTGGATCATCGCCGTCATTTCCCTGGCCCTGGGCGCCCTTATCATCATCCAGGGCCGCAGCCTGCTTATCCAGGTCGGCCAGGGAACGCTGGTGTACCCTATCCTGATTATGGTTATCACCCGCGAGCTGGGGCCGCTTCTGACGGCTTTTGTCATCATAGCCCGCTCCGGCACGGCAATGGCGACTGAGCTGGGCTACTCCGTCGTTTCGCACGAAATCGAGGCCTATGTTTCCTTTGGCATCAATCCCATCGGGTACCTTATCGTGCCGCGTTTTTTGGGAGTCACCGTGTCCATGGTCATCCTGAATCTGTATTTCAATATTTTCGGGCTTCTGGGATCGTTCATCGTCACGCAGTTCATCAAGCCGCTGCAAATGAACGAATACGTGGACAACCTGCTGAGTTACCTGACTCCGGCGGATGTTTTTTCCTCGCTCCTGAAGAGTTTCATTTTCGGGGCCATTATCGCCTGCACCGCGACCTACTACGGCTTCCGCGTGGAAAGGTCCCCCACGGAAATCCCGCAAATGGCGATCAAGGCGGTCAGCCGCAGTTTTATTTTGTGCATTCTGGCGGACGCCGCCATAACCCTGGTTTACTATATATGACGTACTCAACGGAAATACAAAACGTCCGCATCGTCCGCAACGGGCACGCGCTTCTGGACAATGTTTCCGCCGGGCTTGAGGAGGGCAAATGCACCGTCCTTATGGGCACATCGGGAAGCGGGACTTCCTGCTTCATGAAAACGGCGGCGGGGATCATGGCCCCCGACACGGGAAGGGTCCTCGCGTGGAACCAGGACATAGAACTTATGTCCGCGCAGCAGCAGTTCGTTTTTCGCGAAAAGATGGGTTTCGTCTTTCAGGACGCGGCGCTGTGGGCCAACATGACCGGCTTCCAGAATATTGCCCTGCCTTTCCAGTTCCACCGCCGGGGGATGCCCCAGGAGAAAATCGCGGCCCGCATCGCCGAGATAGCCGGGGAATTTGATTTTACCGGCAACCTTGATCGGCGTCCCGTGGACTTTTCCACCGGCGAGCAGAAAATCATATCCTATATGCGGGCGATGATCCTGGAGCCCCGGATACTTTTTCTGGACGACCCGACCGGCGCCATTGACAATATTTTTGAAAAGCGCGTCCTGGACATCCTTGTAAAGCGCAAGGACCAGGGCTGCACGCTGGTTGTCAACACCCACAATCCCACCTACACGCTTAGGCTTGCCGATACGATTATTGTCATGAAGGCGGGCAAAATCATGGAACAGGGGCCGGCCTCCCAGGTGCGGGCCAGCTCGGATCCCTATGTCAGGGGCGTTTTGAGCGACGCGCTGTGCCTGCCCTAAGTGAGTTGACAGGTTTCTGCATACCGGGGTATATAATAATAGCGGAAGTAACAAAATGAAGTTTAAAATCCAGTTCGCAAGTGAAATCGTGGGAATCTTCGCGCTGATAGCCATCATCGCCCTTGCCACTATTCTGATTATGATGGGCATCAACCAAAGGTGGTTCGCGCGGAACTATTACTATACCAGCCGCTTTGCTTCGGGCAAGGGCCTGGAACAGGGGATGTCTATCAACTTCAAGGGTTTCGAGATAGGCAGGATCACCGATATTTATCTGACGGACGAAAACGATGTTGAAATCAAATTCTATATCCAGGACAAATACCAGCCCAAGGTTTTTGAGAATTCCGTGCTTCAGCACACCTCAAGCGCCCTGGGCTTCGGGGGGGACTTGATTTTCCACCAGGGCGCGCAGCAGACAAATCCCCTTGAGGAGTTTTCCTACATACCGTCCCTCGACCTTCCCGAAGGCCGCTACCTGGTAACCAGGGGCCTGGTAAAGATAGCCAGGGACGAGGATGCGATTACGCGGGTGGTGGACGATGTGGAACCCATTCTGGAGAACGTCAACCAGCTTCTTCTGTCCTTGAACACGACGCTGACGGCTTTGAACGATCCCGGCGCGGGAGACTCCGCCCTGGGCGATGTGATGAAAAACCTTGTGCGGACCACGGGGGATTTGAGCGCGTTTCTCCACCAGGCCCGGCCGGGCCTGAATGCCATCATAGACAACCTGGGCAACATGACCGGGGATTCGCGGGGGCTTGTAACCAAACTCCTTGACCCAAAAGGGTCGCTGGCAACCCTGCTGGACGACAACAACCGGCTTTTCGACCAGATCGAGGGCATCCTGCGCGACGCCGCCTACAGCATGGGCGAGGTGCGCGGCTTTTCCACGACTTTTACCACGGCCCGCCCCCAGATCCTGGAACTCCTGGAAGAAGGCAGGCAGGCGGTCCGTTTGAGCCAGGATGTCCTTGAGGGGCTGCGGAACAACCCGCTGCTCTCCGGCGGCATAACCCCAAGGCTTGAAGCGCCCACAACGCAGCAGGGCTACCGGGACGAGGTGTTCTGATGCGCCGCCTTTTCCCCTGCCTCTGCGCCGCGGGCCTGCTGCTGGCGGCCTGCTCCTCCGCGCCGGACCCCCATCCCGACGAGGTTTTCGACAGGCGCAACCAGGCGGCCCGCAACCTGGAGGCGGGGAACCGCTATTTCCGGGATGCGCGGCACAGCGAGGCCCTGGAGTTCTACCAGCTTTCCCTTGAGGCGTACATAGCCCTGGACGAGGCCGAGGGCCAGGTGACAGCCCTGAATTCCATCGGGAAGGTCTTTTTCCTCGCGGGAGAGGACGACAAGGCCCTGGACTACTACACCAGGGCCCTGGCTTTGGCGCGCAGGCGCGGCGGCGCCATTGCCCTTTTGCAGTCGGCAAACAATATCGCGGAGTCTGAGCTGCGGCGCGGCGGCTCCGGCCAGGCCCTTGGGATATACCGGGAAATCCTGGAAGACGGGCGGACGGGCGATTCCGGGGCGGCGGAACTGGCCGTCCTGTACCACAATATGGGCGCCTTTCTGCGCGACACGGAAAAATTCCCCGAGGCCCTCGACTCCGTCCAAAAAGCCGTGGACATGAACCGCTTTGAAAAGCGTTTCACGGAACTCGCGGCGAACCACTACCTGCTTTCGTCCATTTACTTTCGGCAGAACCTGCTGGGGGAGGCGCGGGAAAACGCCCTTGCCGCCCTGGATTACGACAAGCGCATGGAAAACAGCCTGGGGATAGCCCAGGACCTTCTTGCCCTGGGAAGCATAGCGCAGAAGGCCGGGGACACGGAGGAGGCGCACGACAGCTACAAAAGGGCGTTTCTGGCCTACCGCTCGACCGGGTATGCGCGCGGGATGCGCAACAGTCTCGAAAAGCTGATTGACACGTCGGCAAAGCTCAATCTGGAAAAGGAAGAAAAACAATATCGTGAAGCATACGGACAGTTACAGCCAAAAACCTGATAATTTTTTGAAGCGGAGCCTGAGGGGCTATGCCCGTTTTTTCCGGGGCATCCTGTGGCTGATTGCCGCAACCTGCCTTGTCGGCCTGACGGGTTTCCTTGTCGTGTACCCCCTGTGGTATTTCGCTTCCGGCTATAAGAACGGGTACAGCCTGGCCGCGTTGGGTTTTCTCCTCCTGGCCGTGTTTTTTTTCCTTGTCGGCAAGCTGAAGGCTTCCGTGCGCGGCGCGGGGGGCTTCGGCCTCTGGCTGAAAACGAGGTTCCGGGCGTTTCTCAAAAGGGCCTTGTTTGTTTTTCTGGCAGCAGCCGCCCTGTACCTTATATTTTTCCTTTTCGCGCGGGGCTACATCCCCGTGGCATCCGGGATTGCCCTGGTGTATCTTGTGGTTTTGGGAGTTGTCCTTGCCGGAAGGCGCGATTCTGCCTAAGATTTTTTTCCTTGCCTTTGTATGCGCGGCGCAGGGCCTGTGCGCCGACTACCCGCAGATAAAAAGCCTTTCGCGCGGGGACGTGGTTTTCCGCCAGCTCCAGGAAGACATCCAGCGCTACCATACATCCCGCAGCAGGGGCGAGGCCCCTCCCCCGCTCTGCCTGTATTCCTACACGCTGACGGACGCGGATAAAAAATCCGGCGTAACGGACTTCCTGGACCTGGCGGCGCGGCTTACCCTGTCCCAGGAATCCATCGCGACCCTGAACAGGCTGGACAAAAACCTGAGCCCCATTGAGGGCAAACGCCTTCTTCTGCCGGGCGTGCCGGGAATTTTCGTGTGGGAGATGCCCCGGGGCGTCCTGGAAAGCCTCGCGTCGTGGAGGGACAGGGAAAAGGCGGTGAAAATCACGATAGGCGACGAAACGGCGTTTTTTTTCCCTGGCGAAAGGTTCCACCCCGTGGAGCTTGCCTTTTTCCAAAACAGGCTTTTTGCCTTTCCGCTTGACACACAGGTCATAACTTCCCGCTACGGGACGCGCGTCAGCCCCATAAGCGGCAGGACACACTTCCATGCCGGCCTTGACCTGGCGGCCCCGAAAGGCAGCAGGGTCTATGCCGCGCGGGCCGGCACGGTTACCCGGAAGGAACACAACGGGGTGTTGGGCAACCACATCGTCATAGCGCATTCGGGCGGCCTTGAAACCATATACGGGCACCTGGATTCGACAGATGTGACATTGAATCAAAACGTGGAATCGGGTACAATTATAGGCAGGGTGGGAAGCACCGGCGCATCGACAGGGCCGCACCTGCATTTTGAGGTAAGGGAAAAAGGCAGTTCGCGGAATCCCGAAAGCTTCCTGCCCCGGCGCATTAAACCATAGGCATTGGTTGGCAAAGGAGAAAAACCACGGACGGCACGGACACAAGAAAGAAAAAACAACACGGGGAAAAAAAGGAAATTTTTGTTTTTTGCCCCTCCCGTCCGTGCGGCCAGTGGTTAAAACCCGTATTGAAGAAATTGCGAACTGAAGAAATCGCAAACTGAAGAAATCGCGAGCTGAGGGAATTGTGAGGAAAGCGAGAATCCAAAACGCACTGTTTTTCTGCCTCATGGCAGTTTTTCTGCACTGCGGCCCCTTCCTGCGGGCCGAGTCCATCCACGGAAAAATGAGCGCCGTCACCACGGTAAAAAACGGCGGCCTCCCTTCCGAATCCCTGCCCCTCAGCCTGGAAAACAACTGGGGCATTGTCCTGGGCGAGGACCACGAGTTTATCCGGGGGGTGGAAATCCGCATCGACCTTCCCAAAGAGGCCTCCCTGTATACCGGGACCTACGCGGTCTACGTCTACAAACAAGTGGCACCCGCGCCCGAACCGGACAGGGCCTCCTACCAGGGGCGCCTCCTCTTTTTCAAAGTCGTGGAGGAAAGGCGGCGGCTTTTCATCCAGATTCCCCTGGGTTCCGCATCGGGTTTCCCCGGCGCCCCGGATACCTACATCCACAAAACGCCCCTGGGGCCTTCGGATTTCCCCATCCTGTTCGCGGTACTGCCCATCATGAAGGGCATCCCGGAGCAGGCCACGAAGGCGCTTTTCCATGCCGAGGTACACCCCCTGTTCAAAAACATGGGAAAACTCCTTATCTCCCTGCCCGGCGGGGAGCCTCCCGGCCCGGACACCAGCGTTTTTGTCGACGAAAAAGCCCATACCTACGCCGCGGGCGGCATCCTCCTGGAACCAGGCATGCGCAGGGTGCGCATCGAAAGACCCGGCTTTGCCCCCTTTGCCGCGAGCATAGGCATAGAACGGGGGCAGACCGCCGTGCTGGAAGCCGCCTTCCTGGCAAAACAGTCATCCCTGAGGATCAACGCGCCGTCGGGGACGCGGGCCTTTCTGGACGGCACGGCCATCGTGCTGGAAAACGCGGAAATGCCGGTGGAACCAGGGGAGCACACCCTGGCCATGAAACTAGGCGATTACCAGGTCAGCAAGCGTTTTTCCGTGGAAACGGGAAAAACATATTCCGTGTCATTATATCTTGACATTTTTATAAATGAGGAGTAAATTCTGTAAAGGTATTGGCTATTTGTTCGATAATATAGGTGTCGGCTGCATATAGTTCCCCTCCCAGTTTACTATATAACGCCGATACCAATGTGGTTGCCGGTTCGAAAGAACCGGCTTTTTTTTGGCCGCGGCCCAGCCCCAGCCCACAACCCGGCGGCCCGCGCCCCCCGCGCGTTCCCACAGGCCTTTATACATGCTATAGTGCGGTACGATTCCAGTGTATAAGGGGTGGTTTCCATGAAAAAAACGAAAAGGCTTCCGGCCATTGAATTAAAAAAAATACTGTTGAGCGGCGTCCTGGCCGCCGCCGCTATTATATCGTTCTGCGCCGCGCCGGCCGCGCGCGGCGCTTCGGCGGAAGAAGGCAACGGGCCCTTGCAGGAAAAACTCACGGAAAAATTTGTCCAGGTCGGCAAGGTATGGGCCGCGACAAAAGTCGTCAGCGGGGTCGTGTCCGTCCTGGCAACGATCCAAATAGAAATCACCCCCTTTGGATTCGGGACTTCGGTAAGCCCCCTGGGCTGGACCACCGCCGTGGACAACGTGCTGGACCAACTGTCCCTTGCCTGCCTCTGGGCCATGGGTGCCATCACGGTCGAAAAAATCCTCCTGGCCCTGTCGCTCTGGGCCGCGCTGAAAATCATCGTGCCCCTGTGCGCCCTTCTGTGCCTCCTGGGCCTGTGGTGGCCCGGCGCCTTCAGGTACAAAATCAAAAAAGCCCTGCCGCGCTTTGCCATCACGGCCTTTGCCGCGTGTTTTGCCATTCCCCTGTCTTTGGGCCTGTCTGCCCTCGTTGAGGAAAGCCTTCTTTCAAACGAAGTCGAAAAAAAGCTGGAGGCCATAAACGCCGGCTCAGGCGAGGCAGGCTCGATGGTCCAGGAAAAAACCGACGCCACGGGCTTTTCCGTCATAGAAACGATAAAAGGCATATCCTCTTCCATCGCGCGCTTTGTCTCGGAGGGGAAAAGCGTTTTTGACGCCTACATCCAGGATGCCCTGAATTACCTCATGTACTTTGCCGTGGCTAATATTCTTCTGCCCATCCTAACCATTTTCGGCCTCTGGCGTCTGTCGCGGCATGTTCTGGCCCTCGCAGGCAGGAGGCCCGCAAAACATGGCGCCATAAAGCCCTGATTGCCGGACACCTCAAGGCGGAGATTGCCACGCCCAGCAAGCCAAGAAAGATCTGTGCGCATTTTTTGCGGCTCCGCCGCAAAAAACCAGGCTTTCCGCTCCAATTCCTCGTGCGCGCTTCGCACGCCCTGCGGGATTTCCGCTTCAATCCTTTGCGCGTCCAGAGTCGGCTTTTTTTTTGCCGTCAGGCTGGTCGCGATTTGCTTTAAGGCCGTACAAGCAGGCCGTGGGCGAAGCCCCGTGTTGGTGAAACAAAACGGCCTGCCGCCCATGCGCCAGGGATAGAAGCGGAAATCCTTTTTTACCGCAGCGCGGTAAAAAAGATTGCAGCGGATAGCCCGGTTTTGGCGCGAAGCGCCAAAAGGCGCCCAAGATCCCATTCTCCGCGCGGGGCCGGTCCTTGACGGGAACGCACAAATCCCCTTATAATAAATACATGGCGCTTTTTAATAAAAAGAAGATAATCATCAGGGCCGTGTTCGGGGTGTGCTTTTTGTGCGCGCTGGCAATCGGCGTTTCGCTTGGCATCGTCCTTGCGGCGACGCAGAATATCCGCAACATCGAAAGCATCGGGGAGCAGCAGCCTTCCCTGCCTTCGCAGATTCTCGATGCGGAGGACAGGCTCATCACCGAATTTTTTTCTGACGAGAAACGGGAAATCGTTTCGATTGACGAGCTTCCCAAGCACCTGATTTACGCCCTCATCACCCGCGAGGATCGCGATTTTTTCCAGCACAAGGGTTTCAGCTTCCGGGGGACTTTCCGCGCCCTGTGGAACAACGTCACCGGCAATTATGTGTCCGGCGGCAGCACCCTGACCCAGCAGCTTGCGGGGCATATCCGGCCGGAGGTGGACAGGACCGAGATTTCCATCAAACGCAAAATCATAGAACTCTGGTGGGCCTTGCAGCTTGAGCGCAGCCACACGAAATACGAAATTCTCGAGGAGTACCTGAACAGGATGTACTTCGGCTCGGGCGTGTACGGGATAGAGGCGGCCACGCAGTATTACTTCGAGCATTCCGCGCGGGAGCTTACCCTTGCCGAATCCGCGGCCCTGGTGATCCAACTGGCGAACTCGGTGCGCTACAACCCGCTGAAGTACCCCAACCGCCTCAAGGTGATCCAGCGCGTGCTGCTGGACCAGATGGTGGAGCTTGGCTACGCGATGCGGGAGGACGCGGACCTTTCCTTCGAGGAATACTGGAACCGCTTTGACTACACCCGCACCAGCTCCTCCTCCGCTTTTTTCGAGCGCGAGGACAAGGCGCCGTATTTCAGCGAATATGTGCGCCAGCAGCTTGACGAGCTTCTGTACGGCTCGCGCAACATCTACAAGGACGGCTACATCGTCCACACGACGCTCAACCTTGACTTCCAGGCAAAGGCCGACGAGCTTATGCAGCAGGGGCTTGCGGAGGTCAACGCGAGCTACCGCTCCACTTCCGACAAGCGCATGGTGTATACCGAGCAGCAGTTCATCCCCATCATCGACCTCCTGGCCCTCGGTTTTAACCTGGACGGCATACGGGTGGCCGGTTCCAAAGAACGGCAAAACGCGCGGAAGGTCTACCAGAAAAACCTAAACCCGGTTATCGATGTGGCGGCCCTGGTGTTTGGGATCGACGAGATGAAATTCACGGCCCAGATGGGCTACGCATTGGAAAAGAAAACCTCGCAGCGGACAACGGTCGAGGGCGCCCTTGTGGCGCTTGAAAACTCAAGCGGCCGCATTGTCTCCATGGTAGGCGGAAGCCGTTTCGAGAGCATCAACCAGTTCAACCGGGCCGCGCAGGCCCAGGTCCAGCCGGGTTCGTCCTTCAAGCCCCTGTACTACGCCGCGGCCATCGAGGAAAGGAAAATCACCCCGGCGACGATGATTTACGACTCGCCGGTTGTGTTCTGGAACGACGACGGCAGCCCGTATTCGCCGAGCAACTACAAGGGCGAGTGGAAAGGCCCGGTCCTTGCCCGCGAGGCCCTGGCCCGCTCCATGAACATACCCTCCCTGCGGGTTCTGGACAGGATCGGCTTTGACAGCGCGATACGGACCTCCTCGCGGCTTTTGGGCATCACGGCGCCCGACCAGATCGCGAAGGTTTTTCCCCGCAAGTATCCCCTGGGCCTGGGCATCATCAGCGTGGCCCCCCTGCAAATGGCGCGGGCCTTCGCGGTGTTTCCCAACCAGGGCCGGGAGGTCGTGCCCATCGGCATACGCTATATCGAGGACAGGAGCGGCGCGATTATCCTTGAGCCGGAAAAAGACCTGCGAGACGGGCAGCGGAAAAACCCCCATGAGGCCCAGATCCTCAGCCCCCAGACCGCCTATATCATGACCAACATGCTCCAATCCACCGTGGAGTGGGGCACCCTGGGGCATATAAAGCGTGTCGTGGGCGGCTTTACCATGCCTATGGCCGGCAAAACGGGAACCGTCCAGAACTGGTCTGATATCTGGACCGTGGGGTTTTCCCCCTACTACACCACGGCGGTGTGGTTCGGTTTCGACCAGCCCGGCAACAGCCTGGGCGTTTCCCAGACAGGCGCGCTCGCGGTGGGGCCGGTGTGGGGCAAATACATGAAATTCATCCACACGAACCTGGAACCGCGCTCCTTCCAGCGGCCGGAGGGCATTGTGGAGGTAACCGTGACATCGCGTTCCGGCCTTCTTCCGCCGCCCGGATACGAGGGGAAGACCCAAAAGGAAGTTTTTATTGTCGGCACGGAACCCAAACGCCTTGACGATTTTGTCGAGTTTGAGAAAAACCGTGACGACCTCACCCTGCAAAGACTGATGGACAGCCTTACGCTCCAGGAACTGCCCGTGCAGGACTCCTCGGCGGCCTCCGCAGGCGGCCTCCGTCTGGACAGCTCCCTCCTTGACGAGGGGCAGTCCCCGCCGCAGGACAGTTTCTTTAACCGCGGCGTGTACGACGGCTCGCCGCAAGAGAATCCTTTTCTTGATTAAAGGGGGAAAACCATGCAGATTCGTGTGGAAGACATAAAAATCAAAAAACGCATACGCAGGGACCTGGGCGACGTGAACCCGCTTATGGAGAGCATGAAAAAATACGGCCTCCTGTGCCCGCTTATCGTCAACAAGTCGTATGAGCTTATCGCGGGCCGCCGGCGGCTGGAAGCCGCCCGGCTTCTGGGCTGGCAGACGCTCTCCGTCACCGTCCTGGACAGGGACGACGACGCCGAAAAACTTGAAATGGAAATCGACGAGAACATCCTCAGAAAGGACTTTACCACGGACGAACTCGCCGATGGCTACTCAAGCCTCGAAAAAGCCCGCAACCCGTCTTTTTTTAAGCGCCTCTGGCTGGCCATAAAACGCTTTTTCAGCCGCCTGTTCCGCAGAAAGCCGAAAAACCGCTAGGGCGCCGTGGCCAACGGAAGGAAAACCAACCACCGACCTCACGGATGACCCACGGACGGCACGGAGAAAAAACAGACACAAAAACTCTCCTCTTCTGTCAGTCTCGTCCGTGCGGTCAGTGGTCTCTCTTGCTTCAGTGCGGTCAGTGGTTCATCTTCCGCCCGTTTTACGGTTTCGCGCCCAGGTCCTCGGCCATGTCCCCCAGGCGCAGGGGAACGACCTTCCCGCCCGTGTCTTCCACAAAGACATTCGCGTTTGAAAACAAAATAAAGGTTTCCGGATTCACCTCCGTCCGGGAACGGGCAAGAAGCGCCAGATTCGCGTCATATTTGCCCAGGTACCATTTCCCCTGGTCCCGCATCACGGCAAAAATCTCCGAGCCGTTCACCTGGAAGTAAGACTGCGGGTATACCTCCTCGCGGGCGGAAATCTTTTCTTTCAGGCTTCCCCGTTCCAGAACGGCAAGTTTGCCGGAAGCCGCCCCCTCCCTTTGCAGGATAACCGCAAGCCCCCCGCCGAAAGCCTCATAGGCGCGCACCGTTATCGCCTGCTCCGGGCTGTCGGCAAGGACCTCCCCCGTTTCCGGGTCTACCAAAAGCAGCCTTCCCTGTGCCGAGGCCCCGACCTTGATAAAGGGAATCCCCCGCACCGCCGCCAGGCTGTCCCTCTGCAAAACCTCTTCCTGGTCCCGCGCTATCTCCCGCCTGTCCTGGCGGACTTCCTCTTTTTTCTCCTCGGTGCGGGCCTCCCGCGCCGCGATATCCGCTTCTTTTTGCGTCACGGCCTTTTTGTCTTCCTCGACCTGGGTCTTTTGTTCCTGCAAAGCATCTTCCTGCTTCGCGAGATTGGCCTTTTCCTGTTCAAGCGCCTTCGCCTCTTCCCGGCTTGCCGGCGTCTTCTCTTCGGCGGTTTTTTTCTGTTCCCGGACCTCTGCCAGCTTCGCCTCTGTTTCCTTTTCGCGCCGCTCGGCCTGCCGGCGCTCTTCCTGGACAGCCTGCTTCTGTTCCCCGGTCTTCTTCTCCTGCTCCTCTATCTGCCGTTCCTTCAGATCGACGATATCCTTGCGGCTCTCGATGCCCTTGTCCTCCTGTTTGCGGACCTCCTCGATGACCTGCCTGTCGGTAATCGCCCCCGTGTCAACCGCGCTCAAGGATCCCGCCGTGGCGTCCGACAGGGGAACCAGAATCTCCGTCCCCCCGGGCCAGTCCCGCCAGTTTGTGGAAAGCCCCGCCCTTGCCGCGTCCAGCTTCCCGATAACCGCCTGTTTGTATTTGGACCCGAAATATTCCATGTTGCCCCGGTACACCGCGTTGTAAACCGTGACAAAGCGCGCCAGAAGATCGGCGTCGGCCTGCGAATACCCATAGGCCGCCGCAAGGTATCCCCCGATGATATAGCGGAGGTTGCGGATATGGTCCACCGTCGCGGATCTCTCCAGAACAAGAATATCCGCGTCAAACAAATCCTTTTGCGAAGGATCGACGACATGCAAAAGCCTGTAGCGCCCGTAGTAGCCCCGCTCGGGACTGCCCGCAGACCTTCCCAGCGCCGCGCCGATACCGCGAATCTGCGCCACCGTCTCCACCTTGTCAGGCACCCCCTCGTTGCTCTCAAACCGGATCGTGCCCCCGATCCGAAGCTCGTCCTCCGCCACATCCAAAGCGAAAAGGCTCCCCGCGCACACCACAAAAACCGCAACCACAGACATGCATAAGCTTTTCATACCCCAATTATACACGAAGATTCCATTATAATCCACAAAAGATTTGGGCGCGGGCGCACAGCATGTTCGGGCGCCGTCAGTGTGGTCCGTGGTTTCTTTTATGCCGGGCAGCGGCTTCAGGGGCGGCCTGCCAGGAGGCTTTGGATGCGCTGCCGCTCTTGCGTGGAGGAGTTTTCAAAAAGCCGCAGAAGGGCCGCCCTGCCGTAGGGGCCAAGGCTTCCGCTGTACAGGGAAAGCTCCTCCAGTGCGCCTAACACGGCGGACACGAGCCGTCCGCCCAGCACCCCCCGCGAAACAAAGTTCTGTATCTCCCGCCGCATAAGCCCCCCCGGATCGCTGCGCAGAGAGCCCATCGCGGCAAGGGCCGCGCGCAGAAGATACTCGTCTTTTTCCCGCATCAGGAAGGCGGAAAGGAAGGGGGCGTTTTCGCTGCCGCCGATACGGCCAAGAAGCCCAAGGGCGCGGCCCTGTATATCGGCATGGCCTTTGGCGCTCCGCAGGATATGGGGTTCGGCGGCCTGGTAGCGCAGAATCTCGCTTATATAGTCAAGGGACCTGCCGAAATCCCCTTTCCCGATGCGCCCGGCACAGATGTCGAGGCTTTCTTTTTTCTTTCCGGCATCGGGGGAGGATGCCCGGTCCATGAAGTAGATAAAGTCATACTCCCCCCGGTACAAAGACGGGGCCGCGCTTATCCTTAAGGGATCCACGGGAGGCGCGGGCGCTTCGGGGCGGGCGGCGGCCCGGCCGTACCCGACAAACTCGAACCTCTGGACAACCCAGTCCTCGCAGCCCACCGCCAAATACCGCGAGGAAGGCGACAGGACAGGAGGCCCAGGCTTTCCCGTCAGTTCCGTCGTCCACAGGGGAGAACCCGCAAGGGAATAGGAGGAAAGCCTGCCCCGCGTTTCGGTGAAGAACAGCCTCCCCTCCCCGTCCGTCGAGGCGCCGGAGGGCCTGCCTTCCTTCAAAAAGAAATCCTCCCCGGGAAGCCCTTCGGCGCTGAGGGTTCTGACCCTGCCGTCGTTTCCCACAAGGACAAAGCCGCCGGAGGCAAGCGGCAGGATATACGCGCTTTCAAACGCCGCCTTTGCGACAAGCCCCGGTCCCGCCTGGCTGCCGGATTCCTCCGTTTCCAGGGGGGCATAGACCTCGAAGCTCCCGTCTTTCCGGCCCAGGGCAAGGCGGCGGGCAAAAGGGTTTGCCGCAAGCAGCGAAACGGGCGAAGCGGCGGGGAGCTTCCAGGCCGGCCTGCCCGAAGGGCTGTAGGAAACGACGCTTCCGTCTTCCAGCGCGAAGACGATTTTCCCCTGGAAAACAAGCGGCGGGCAGGCGGGGGCTTGGGGGGTCTTCCACCGCGCGAGGGAAAAACCCTTCAGGCTGAAAACCGCGAAATCCCCTTCCCCGCTACAAAGGTATATCCAGCCTTCCGCGGTCTCCCCCATCGCGAGGAGGGACGCGGGGTTTTTTTCGTCCTGCCAAGCCGTTTTCCAGGGCAGGGGAAAATCCATGACCCGCTCGCCCAGGATGTTATAGCCCTCCACCCGGCCCCTTTCGGTCGCCACAAGGATCACGCCGTCCTGCCGCCGCGACACCAGGGCGGGTTTTCCGCCCAAGGGGCGGTTCCAAAGCGTTTGCAGGTTTTTCCCGATGCGCAGGACGGAGGCCCCCGCGGAAACGCAGACCATGGTCGCGTCCTCCTCAACATACAGCGCGGCCACTTCCCCGTCGGCGACATACCTCTGGGCGCGGGAAACGCCTTCGTCGGCGCACAGCCGCAAAGGGGCGCAGAAAACGCAGGCAGCCAAAACCACGGTTTGCGTCAGTCTCGCGTGAAACGGCATAGGCTCTCCACATGGGCGGTTTGGGGGTAGAAATCAAAAAGACGGCACTCCCGCAGGGAATACCCGCTGTCAAGCAGGAAGGCGCTGTCGCGGGCAAGGCTTCCCGCGTTGCAGGAAACATACAGGATAAGGGGGCTGCCCAGCTTTTTCAAAAAGGCCCGCACAGCGCCGGACAGACCCGCGCGCGGCGGATCGACAACAACCAAATCCGGGGCCGCGCCGGTTTCCGAGGCGCTCCAGTCCTCCGCGCGGCCGGCAAAAACCCGCGCCTTGTCCGGGTTCAGGTTGCGCAGCGCATAGGACGCCGACAGGGGGTTTTCCTCCACCGATACGACCGAGCGGAAACCTTCCTCAAGGAATACCGCGAATGTCCCCACGCCGCCGTAGATGTCCAGGGCGCGGCTGCCGGAAAGGCCGGCAAAGGCGCTTTGGACAAGCTTTTCCAAAAGGGGGATGTTGCTTTGGAAAAAACACCCCGGCGAAAAAACAATGTCTTTCCCGCACAGCCGCAGGCATATTTCATCGTCCGCGCGGAAGGCCGCCCTGCCGCCGTGTCCGAACACGGGAACCCTGTCCCCGCCGCGAAAACCTCCTTCCGCCCGCGCGGCAAGAAAAGCGTTTATTTCGGGAACAGCCGCAGGGCAGCGGCGCAGGGGGACGCATTCATCGCTTGCGGCTTTTTTGAATCCCCAGGGCACCTCCCCGGCCGCCATCCGGTGAAGCTGGACCCGGCTGCGGCAGCCCAGGGGTACAGATTCTTCAAAAAGGATTTCCCCGGGATCAATGCGCCCGATTCTTTTAAAAGTCTCCCGCAGCATAGCGCGTTTTATGTCCTTTTGTTCTTCATAGCCCGTATGCTGGAAATCGCAGCCCCCGCAGACGCCGAACAGGGAACATTCGGGCTGTAGCCTTTTCGGGGAAGCGCCAAGGATCTGCAGGGCCTCCGCCCAGGCGTAGTCCCTTTTTTCGCGGACAACCCTCACGCGCACGGTTTCCCCCGGCAGCGTGCAGGGCACAAAAACAACTTTCCCGTTTATCCGCCCCAGGCCCGCGCCGCCGGAGGCTATGTGCTCTATTCGGATTACGGCCTCCCCGTCCACCGTCAGGCTCCGCGTTTTCCGGCACTGAAGGCGCGCCAGGGGTTTAAACCGGGAATCGCTGCCATCTACGCCGCCTGGGACAAAATCCCGATGGCCTTCCCGATGCGGGCCAGGGTTCTTTCCTTTCCCACAAGCCTGATGGATTCAAACAGCGGGGGCGAAACCTTTGAACCCGTCACCGCCACGCGCAGGGGGCCAAGGACATTCCCCAGCCTGGTTCCCAGTTTCTGCGACAGCTCGCGAAAAGCGGCCTCGTTCTCCTCATCGGTTTTCTCAAAGAACACGGCCATCAGGGTTTTTGCTTCCTCAAGAAAACGCAGGGCCTCGGCGGCGCCCGTCTTTTTGGGGATAAGGTCCTCCGCCGTATAGTCCGGCGCGTCCTTGAAGATAAAACGCAACAGGCCGGCGGCGGCGCCCAGGAATCGGAGCCGCTCTTTGATAATGGGAATCGATTCCAAAAGGGTTTTCTCCTCTCCTGCGGAAACCGGGTCGCCAAGGATGTTTTCTTTTTGCAAAAAGGGGACAAGCCTTTTCGCCAGGTCCCCATCGGCGCACTCGCGGATGTAGTGGCCGTTAAACCATTCAAGCTTGCGGTAATCAAAAACCGCGGCCGCCTTGTTCAGCTTGTCCAGGGTAAAAAGCGTTTCCAGGTCGGCGCGGGAAAATATCTGCCGCGAATCGTCATAGGACCATCCGAGCAGGGACACATAGTTGATAATCGCCTCAGGAAGGTAGCCGCCGCCGCGAAACTCGACAAGGCTGGTCGAGCCGTGCCGTTTGGAGAGCTTCTGGCCGTCTTCCCCCATCACCATAGGAAGGTGGCAGTATTCGGGTGTTTCCCAGCCAAAGGCCCTGTACAGGAGGACATGCAGCGGCCCCGAGGGTATCCATTCCTGGGCGCGCATGATGTGGGTGATTTCCATGAAATGGTCGTCGATCACATTGGCAAGGTGGTAGGTAGGAAAGCCGTCGGATTTCAGGAGGACCGGATCCGGGTTAATGTCCCGGTTTGCCCGTTCTATCGTGCCGATGAGCCGGTCGTGGAAGCCCGTAGATCCCTCAAGGGGGATTTTCAGGCGGATGACGAAAGGCTCGCCCTTCTCCTTCCTGGCCTGGGCCTCTTCCGGCAGAATGTTCCGGCAGTGGCGGTCGTAGCCCTGGGCCTCGCCTTTGGCCGCCTGGTCCCCGCGCATCTTCTCCAGCCTTTCAGCGCCGCAAAAACAATAATACGCGCGGCCGGAATCCACAAGCCTGTGCGCGTGTTCGCGGTAGAGCCGCGTCCGCTCCGACTGGAAATACGGCCCGTAGTTTCCTCCCGCGCGGGGGCCCTCGTCCCAGCGTATGCCAAGCCAGTCAAAGGTATCGTAAATATCCTGCAAGGCGCGCTGGTCGTAGCGCTCCCTGTCGGTATCCTCGATGCGCAGGATGAAAGTCCCCCCCGATGCTCTGGCAAAAAAGTAATTAAAAAGCGCCGTCCTTACTCCCCCGATATGCTGCAAGCCCGTGGGGGATGGCGCGTAACGCACACGAACACTCATATTCCCGTCCTTTTAAAAAACGCTCAAAATCCTTTTATCGATTATACCGAAAATCCCCCCACGCATACAACCTATCGCGACCGCAGGGCAGGGCATCGGCGTTTACTTTTCTCAATCGCATTGATCATTTTGGCACATTTTTTGCGCCCCCAGGCGCAAAAAACCGGGCTATCCGCTCCAATCTTTTGGCTGCGCCAAAAGGATT
>JAISXE010000208.1 GCA_031270615.1 Spirochaetia bacterium | reverse complement strand
TGGTCGTATTTTTGTATCCGCGTAGCGGATACAAAAATACTGCTCGCCCATGCAACCCGGGTTTTTGGCGCGGGAGCGCCAAAAAGGCGCACATCTTTTTCTTAACTTGTTGACAGTGGCATCCAGCCCCCTATTTTTTGCCGCTTTTCAAAACAGGGTTCCGCGCCGCGGCAACTTCGTCAAGACGCCCAACCGGCGTTCCGTGGGGGGCTGTTTTTACGATGTCCGCCTCCTGCCCGGCCTCCCGCGCGACGGCAAGCAGGGCGGCGGCAAAGGCTTCCAGCGTTTCGCGGCTTTCGCTTTCCGTGGGTTCTATCATCAGGGCTTCTTTTACGATAAGGGGGAAATATACCGTGGGGGGGTGCCAGCCGTAATCGATAAGCCGTTTTGCCACGTCCAGGGCGTGAACCTGGTCGTTCAAATGCCCCGAAGCGACAAACTCGTGCATGCAGGGCCGATTATAGGGAATGGCGTACCCGCCTTCAATAAGCTTTTTCAGGTAGTTGGCGTTCAAAACCGCGTTTTCCGCTACGGCGCGCAGGCCTTCCGCCCCAAGCATGGCGATGAATGTATAGGCTTTTACCAGGACGGCGAAGTTCCCGTAAAAGGCTTTGACCCTGCCTATGGAATTTTCGGGCATGGCGAGGCGGAAGGCTTCGCCCTCCCGCAGGACAAGAGGCCCCGGAAGAAAAGAAGCCAGTTTTTCCCCCGCGCCCACAGGCCCGGCCCCCGGCCCGCCGCCGCCGTGGGGCGTTCCAAAGGTTTTATGCAGGTTGAAATGCATCACGTCGATGCCCGCGTCCCCGGGCCGGAAGATGCCTAAAAGCGCGTTCAGATTTGCCCCGTCCCCGTACACAAGGCCCCCGGCCCGATGCACGGCATCGATGGCCTCATCAAGCCGTTCTTCAAAAAGCCCCAGGGTATTCGGGTTGGTAAGCATAAGCCCGGCAAGCGTATCGTCGCACAGGCTTTTCAAAACCCGCATATCGACATTGCCGCGCGCGTCCGAAGGAACCTGCACGGCCTGGAAACCGCACATGGCGACCGAGGCGGGGTTTGTCCCGTGGGCGCTGTCCGGAATAAGCATCCTGACGCGCCCGGCCTGGCCTCTTTTTTGGTGGTAGGCGCGGATCATCATAACGCCGCACAGTTCCCCGTGGGCGCCCGCCGCAGGCTGGAGGCTCACGCTTCTGAAGCCGCCGATCTCCGCCAGAAAATTCTGAAGCCCTTCCATAATTCCCAGGCTGCCCTGGCACAGGCTTTCCGGCAAAAGGGGGTGCGCGAGGGAAAATCCCGGCAGCGCCGCTGTTTTTTCGCTGATCCGCGGATTGTACTTCATGGTACAGGAACCCAGCGGATAAAAATGCGTGTCAATGCTGTAATTCAGCCGGGACAGCCAGGTAAAATGGCGCACGGCGTCAAGTTCGGAGATTTCCGGCAGGGGCAGGTCTTTCCTCTGCGGGATGCCGGAAGGCAGTTCATACGCGGGAACATCCGCCCGGGGAAGGGACACGCCTTCCCTGCCGGGAACGCTGTAATCCCAGACGCCGGCTTGCGGGGAATCCGCCCCCGCGAAAGCGCCGCGCCGTTTCCGCGCGAATTCGTGTTTCACCGGCGGCCTCCCCTGCCAAAGGACGCGAAGGCCGAAACAAGGGAATCAATCTGGGCGCGGCTGTTCATCTCCGTAACGCAGACAAGCATGTCCTGAGTGCGTTCAGGGAACCAGCGGGACAGGGGCGCGCCGGGGACGATTTTCAGCCCCGCGCAATGCTCCACCATATCCTGCGTGTCGCAGGGGCAGCGGAGAACAAATTCGCGGAAAAACGGCTTTGTGTTAAGAACCGAAAATCCAGGCAGGGATCCAAGTTTTTCGGCCGTATAGCGGGCGCGCCGGTAGGTAATTTCCGCAGCCTTCCGCAGGCCGGTTTTTCCCATGACGGCAAGGTATATGGCGGCCCTCAGGGCGGCCAGGCCCTGATTCGTGCAGATATTGCTGGTAGCCTTCTCGCGCCTGATATGCTGCTCCCGGGTGCTTAACGTAAGCACATACCCGCGCCGGCCCTGCCCGTCCGCAGCTTCGCCCGCAAGTCGGCCCGGCATTTTGCGGACAAGGTTTTTCGCCGCGGCAAACATTCCCAAACAGGGGCCGCCGAAAGACACATAATTCCCCAAAGGCTGGCCCTCGCCTGTCACGATGTCGGCCCCGTAGCTCCCCGGAGGTTCAAAAAGGGCAAGGGAAACAGGATCGGCGGACACGATAAAAAGAGCGCCTTTCTCGTGCGCCTTCTCGCAAAGCCGGGAATACTCTTCCAGGTCGCCGAAAAAAGAAGGAAACGCCGCCACGACGCAAGCCGTGTCCGCGCCAATAAAGCCTTCCAAAGCCCCGGCCTCCGCAGGCGTTCCCGGGCCGGGGCCGCACAGCGATATTCCCAGGTTCCGGGTATAGGTCTCGATGACGGCCCGGTATTCGGGGTGCAGGCCGGGGGAAAGCACAACCCCCTTCCGCTGCCGCGAAGCGGCGTTCCAGGCCATGAGGACGGCTTCCGCAAGGGCACTGGCCCCATCGTAATGGGAGGCATTCACCGCATCCATGCCGAAAAGAGCCGCCGCCATGCTTTGGTACTCGAAAAGCGCCTGCAAAGTACCCTGGCTTGCCTCGGGCTGGTACGGCGTGTACGCGGTAAAAAATTCCCCGCGGGAACTCAAGGCGTCCACAACGGAAGGAACAAAATGGTTGTAAGCGCCCGCGCCGGCAAAAAGGGCATAGCCGCCGGCATCGGCGTTTCGGGAGGCGGCGAGCGAAAGCTCCTGAAGGATTTCCGCCTCTGAAAGGGCCGCAGGCAGGCCAAGCCTGGGAAAACGGTATTTTTCGGGAATCGCGGCGAAAAGCTCCTCCACGGCGCCCATCCCCAGGGCGTCCAGCATCACCTTCCGGTCGCCATCCGTGTTTGCGATAAAAGGCGTCATAAGCCTTTTACATAGGCTTCGTAGGCCTCGGCCGTCATAAGGGTATCGTACTCGGCGGGATTATCAAGTCTGATTTTAATAAACCAGCCGCCCCCAAAAGGATCGGAATTCACCAAACCCGGGTTATCCACAAGGCCGTCGTTCACCTGCTCGACAAAACCGGAAACAGGCGCATACACATCGCTCGCGGCCTTTACCGATTCCACGACGCCAAAGGCCTCGTCCTTTTTCACATGTTTTCCCGGCGCGGGAAGTTCCACAAAAACCACATCGCCCAAACTATCCTGGGCATAATCGGAAATACCAATAACGGCAAAATCGCCCTCTTTCCTGGCCCACTCATGGGACGAATGATACACCGCCGAAGCATCGTACTGCATTTGCACCTTCCATTATTTATTATTTGAGCCTGTTCCAAAACCCTGTTTAGGGGGGGGAAGCCTCCCCCACGCTCCAGCCCTGCGGTCTTCCGCTACCCCCTCTACGGGGGTTTGCCACCCCCGTAACGCCCCCGGATCACCGCAAGGAGGAAATCCCCTGGGGTTTTGGAA
>JAISXE010000049.1 GCA_031270615.1 Spirochaetia bacterium | reverse complement strand
GCCGTATTGCGAACAGTCCAATCAGTTTAACAACCGGCAGCAACTACGGCAACTACGACATGACCGGCGGCACATGGATAAGCAACGCTACCGGCACGGACGGCGCGGATGTTACGCTTTCGACGGCGGCAAATAAAAACTGGTGGACGGGTACGGCCGGCTGGACCATCGGCGCCCCAGGCAGTGAAACCAGCCCCTGGGTGTGGGACAGCGCGAACAGCAGGCCAAAACTCTGGTTTGAACCCTAAGGCGGCGCTGCCGCAAGTTTGCTCTGCCGCCCCCGCAAGGGGCGGCTTTTTGGGCCGACACCGTAAAACTTTTTCTTAGAGCCTGTTTAAGATCCGGCAAAACCCCTGGGCGCGCAAGGGGTTTTGCCCCGCTCAATCGCGACCAGCCCGGGCACGGCAATCACGGAAATTGCGAGATTGTGCGGGGCTTCGCCCGGTGGTTGCAACCAGGGAAATCGCGAGAAGGCCAATAAACCGCGACCGCGATTGCAGGCAATCGCGCTGTATTCGGGCGGTTTGCCGCATAGCGTTAGAACCCTGTGGGCTGTCACGCGATTTTCCCCGCAATTTCCGCTGGCAATTTTTGCCAGGGCAAAAATTGCCCCCCGTCCGTCTTGGTTTCGGGCGCGTTCTGTGGTAGAATCCCCGTGTGGAAGGGCAAACATCGGCCGGCAGGGCGGCCATTTGGCTGGGGCTTGCGGGCGTTTATCTGGGCTGGGGCACGACGTATCTGGCAAACCATTACGCGCTTGAGGCGTTCCCGGCCTTTATCATGAACGGGACGCGGAACCTTATCGCGGGAACCTTTCTTTACGTTTTGCAGAGATGCCGCGGGGCAAGGCCGCCTACCGCGCCTATGTGGAAGTCGGCGCTTGTGGTGGGTTTTCTGATGATATGCTGCGGCTCGGGGATTAATGTCTGGGCGCAGGGAATCACGTATTCGGGAATCGCCTCGCTGCTTATCGGGTCCACCCCCCTCTGGATGGCGCTGTTCGATATTATTCTTAGCAAAAAAGCAAAAATGCCGGGACCGGGCAAGGCCGCCGTTCTGGGAATCCTCCTCGGTTTTGCGGGAATCGTGCTTCTGGTGGGACCGCTGCGCATCATGGGGGCCGGCGTTATGGTAAGTCCTTTGGGCGCGGCGGCGCTCCTCACCGGTTCGTTCTTCTGGGCAGCGGGTTCCCTGAAAAGCCGGGGCGCCGTTTTCCCGCCTTCGCGCGTCCTCGGGTCGGGAATGCAGATGATCGGGGGCGGGCTTTGCCTTATTATAACGGGGTTTCTTACCGGGGAGGCCGGAAGGTTTTCCCTCCAGCGGGTAACGCCCGCCCCGGTTCTGGGTTTTTTGTACCTTATCCTTGTCGGTTCGGTTTTTACCTTTGCCACCTACACCTGGCTTTTGGGCGTCGCGCCGACGCCCCTGGTTGCCACCTACGCGTATGTGAACCCTGTCGTGGCCGTCATCCTGGGCACCCTGGTCCTTGGCGAGCCCGTGTCCCTGCGCCTGGCAGTCGCCTCGGCCATGATCCTTGCCGCCGTCGCGGTCGTCACCCTGAGCACCACGGTCAAACCTCGGCCATCCTCACGATCCCGTCCTGGTTCAGGATGACCCGCACATGCTTGAAGATGATCTGTTTTTTTTCGTGGCTCACGGCAAGCGGCAGCTTCTTCCGCCGCTGGTCGGCCAGGGTTTCCAGGCGGATGATCAGGTTCAGGTGGTAGACTTTCGCGCATTTGATTTTTTTGACTTTTTTCGCGCGGGGATCCCACACCGTGTCGAAGTGGAAGGAGTCGTCGGCGTACTGCACCATTTTCCGCACGTTGAAGCGTATGATTTCGTCTATGTCCCTGCGGCGGGTATGCCAGCGCGAAATCCTGCGCGTGTCGAGGGTAACGGTTTTCTGGTACACAAGAACATCCTCCGGCTTGCCTTCCTCCTCGATGCGCGTTATATGGCCGGAACTGCGTTCTTCCAAAACCTTGTCGGGGATATTTTGGGGAAGGCTGAAGTGCATGGATTCCCGCACGATTCCGATAGCCTTTTTTGTCAGCTGGTCCTCGATGACAAACTTGCGGTCCGGGAACAACCTGCCGAGCAGGCTGTTGGAGTACGCGCGGATGATGTCCTTTGCCCTGTCCTTGATGATATAGGCCGCGACAATGGCGACAATAAAGCTTGTTGAATGCTCGCTGGAGAAGCGCATCCCGATCCAGTAGCCGAGCATGACGCTGAGGAACATGGCCACCCCCGCGGCCAGCCCGTAAAACAGGTGCTGGGCCTTCCCGCTTGCGTCTTTGTCCCTCACCGTCAGGTAAAGCACGCCCTGGAAATATTTTTTCAGAATTCCTTCCCAATAGGTGAAATTCTCGTTCATGGTTTCCTCGTTCCGTATCAGGTGGCTGTTGCGGGACTTCCTGAACGCAAGATGGGCCTCAATCAGGGAAACAAGCGAATCCATGGTTTTCTTTGACGCTCTTTTGTATTTTTTGCGGTATACCTCCAGAAGCAGCGTCAGGTGGTTCTGCACCTCCAGGCTCAGGAGATCCCGCGCGAAGTTCCGCGCCTCCTGAAGCTCCCTCGTGGTATCCGGCAGGTCAAGGTCTTTTCCCAGGCCCTCAAACTGCCGCAGGAGTTCCCGCAGCCCCGCGATAAAATCGTCCAGCTCTTTGTCCAGGTCCTTCGCCGCAGCCTTCGGCTCCTGGCGGATGGCTTTGATAAAATTCACAACGCTCGTTTTGAGGATGGTCTTGAAGATGGTGCCGAACATCCGCAGCTCGTAGATTATTTTACGGTTGGCCTCTTCCGAAGCCGGGTTTTGCCGCAAATCGCCGATATTGGCCGCGATCTGGAACAGGGGCGAGCGGGCGTTGTATTTGTCCAGCAGTTCCCCGATGGTAAAGCGGGGGTTGCGGAAACGGATATAGGTATGCGTGTCCGCGTAAAAATCCGTCTTGGAATAGTTCTTTCGCGTAACGTTGAGCTGCCTGGGTATGAAAAAATAAAAACTCAGGAAATACTTGTTTTTCGGCTGCCGGGTATCCAGGATGTAGTTGATCTTCGCCTCAAAGTTATACCTGTCGTGCCGTTCAAACACACTGCTCATGGCGGCGAACCCAGCCCTCCTTTTTTTCCCCCTCCGCCGGGAGATCGCTTATCTAAACATAACGATATTTATGCGTTTATGGAAGAAGGAAACAGGGCCAGCGCGTATAAATGAACGCGCGGAGAATCCAACCACGGACTACACGGACAAAGACAGACAAAAAACCGGGGTTTCCAAACAACTCTATTGAAAAAAATCTGTCGCGATTTCCTGATTGCAACCACTGGGCGAAGCCCCGCAAAATCGCGCAATTTCCGTGATTGCTGTGCCCTGTGGTCAGTGAGGTCTTTCGGTTTCTCTTATTCTGTTGTGCAAGGCTGGGAATTATTTGGGGACAAGCTCTTATTCTTCCGCCTCAGCCCGTCTGTTCCGAAAAACCTGTTTTGCTGTGGGCTTTTCTGATGGCCGCCAAAGACCGCTTCAGGCCAAGGAAAATCCGGACCAGCTCGGGATCGAACCAGGACTCCGCGCGCCCGGCTATCAGCCTACAGGCGTCCTCATCGAACCTCCCGTCCCCGCTGCAGTGCGTAAGGGCGTCAAAGGTGTCGGTGATGGCCACAATGCGCGCGGCAAGGGGTATTTCCTTTCCCCGCCTGCCCGCCCCGAAGTCGGGCTTGTCGGAAAAAATATTGACCCGCCCCGGATAGCCGGTCCCGGCCCAGTGCTCGTGGTGGCCTATGGCGACATCGTAAGCCGTTTTGTCCCAGGCGGCGGTAAAACGGTGGAAAAACCTCGCCCCGTAAACGGTATGCATTTTTTTCTGGTATTCTTCGTCCTCGCTCAGGCCCGTCCTGTTCAGGATGCCGGAATCGACGCTTGTCTTCCCCAAATCGTGCAGCATGGCCGCGGTTCGCAGGTGGTCTTTTTTTATCCGCATTTCCCGGGGGTCCACCTCGTGGTATTTTGCCCATGCCTCGTACAGCTCGACGGCGTAGGAGGCGACGCGGTGCGCATGGCCGGAGTTCTCCTTCGGATCGCGGAATTCAAGGGTTTCCACAAGCCGCAAAACCATTTCCCGCGCCAGTTTTGATTTTTCCAGGGCATTTGCCGCAATCCCCGCGAACTGGGAAATGACAAGGCGGTCCTGCATGGAAAAAGGAACGACGCGCCCTTCCCTGTCCTTTGCGTTGATAAGCTGGAGAACCCCGACAACCAGCCGGTCGCGCGTCACAAGGGGAACCACAAGCAGGGACTGGGTGTGGTATGTCGAAAGATTGTCGATGGAAGGATTAAAATTATAGGTAACGGAACTTATGATATCGTACACGTCATCGACAAGGAGGGATTCCCCGCTCAACGCCGCATATCCCGCTATGGAGCTTCTGTCTATCGGCAGGCTGCTCACGCCGCACAGATACTTGTTCTTGCTGTTGCCCCTGCCGAAAAGGGTGTCGTTCTGGATATAACTGAAAAAGAGCCTGCCGCCCGCCGCCAGATAAATCGTCCCCGCGTCCGCGCCTACAAGGGTGCGGGCCTCGAACAGGATGTCTTCCAAAAGGGTGTCGAGGTCCCGGATGTACTGTATCTCCTCAATCGCGGCAAGGAGGCGCTTTGAGCTTTTTTTCTGCCTGGGACAGGGCGCAAAATCCTGTTCCCGGTCTTCGGAGATGGTTTTCAGCATTGTCATGCATGACAGTATATCCCAAATTTTTAACAAATGGAAGTGGTTTGGAACACTTTTCCGCGATTTTTTTCCATTGCTGGCTATACACTGCGTATTCTTCCATGTATAATCCCCCCCATGAAAAAATCAGAGACCTATGGACCAGTTTACTAGAAAAATCTACAATTGCGCGCGCGCCATCCTTGTGTTTTTCATGTTTGGATGCCTTTTTTCCCCGGCGCTTTCCGCCGATACAGCCGATACCGGCGGCGATACCCCCGGCCCCGCGGGGCCCGGGGGGGGCGGCGGGGCCGGGGGGGGGGGGGGGGGGGGGGGGGGGGGCGG
>JAISXE010000031.1 GCA_031270615.1 Spirochaetia bacterium | reverse complement strand
GATATGAAGTTCGAGGCTCTGTCGGCCCTGGGCCTGCGGCAGACGGTTTTCACGATGAAGCATCCCGGCGGGCCTGTGGCGATTCCCTATTCCGAGGAGCCGAACACCACGCTGATCCTTTCCATCTTCGACCGGGAAGTGTACCGCGACACGGTGACGGCAGATTGATGGGGGTTTGCGCGGGGGAAGAGGGGAGACCACCGGCCACACGGACGGAAGAAAACCACGGGCCACACTGACGGGAGAAAACCACGGACCACACGGACGGAAGAAAAACACTGACCGAAGAAAAAACGCTGACCTCACTGACGGGAAAAAAACGCTGGCGGCACGGGCAAATGGGTATCGGGGAATGCCGCCGCTGGCCCCTGGCCATTGCGAGGGGCCGTAGTTGTAGTCTTACGTTGACATTGTATACAAATAGAGTGCATTATAAGACTATGGAGATATTACTGGATGCCAGCGCGATAATGGCGGTTATTGCGGATGAGCCCGAAAGCGAAATTGTTATAACCCATACCAAAGATGCTGTCATAGTTTCTCCCACGGTATTGCCAGCGGGGAAGTCCCCGCTTGAAGATATTCCCCGCATGAAACTTGACATTACGACAGAAGAAATCGTGGCCCTGCTTCGGGAATGCAGGGCCGGAACATAAAACCCTGATAGAAAGTGCCTGGCGCCTTTTGCCGGTTAAGAAAACCACTGACCTCACTGACGGAAGAAAACCACGGACCACGCTGACGGAAGAAAAACGCTGGCGGCACGGGCAAATTGGGTATCGGGGAATGCCGACGCTGCGCCCTGGCCATTGCGAGGGGCCTTAGCTTTTCGCCGTGGCGGAGGCAGCGGCCCCGAAGCAATCCAGCACGAAAACGCGGCTTGGGTTTCTATCGCCGCTTGAAACCAATGGCGGAAAAACCGCAAATTCCGCATCAAATTTCTTTGGTTTTCTCTTTGTCCGTACTGTCAGTGCTGTCCGTGGTTTTCCCGCTCTTCACGCCTAACGCCTAACACCCAATCCTTCACTTGAGCCTGACAAAGGTTTTTCCGGTTCCGCCCTGGTCGGGATGGGCGAAGGAGAAACTTTCCACGCAGGGGTGGCCGCGCAGGCAGCCCTGGACGGTTTCCTGCAAAACGCCTTCGCCTTTGCCGTGGATGACGCTGAACTCCTGGAGGCCCTGCATGATGGCCCGGTCGATTTGTTTGGCAAGGGCGGCAAGGGCTTCGGCGGCGCGCAGGCCCCGGATGTCAAGCTCAAAGCGGGCGGGCTCGTTTTTTTCGATGCTGACAAGCACCTCGGTTTTCCCCTCAGGAACCGGTCGCGCGCCGCCCGCCTGCGTGGACGCCCCGCCCCCACTATCCGCCGCGGCCGGCGTGATCTCGCTTTCGGGCAGGGCGAGGCGCAGGGCGCCAACGGTAAGCTGCCAGCGGCCGCCGGAGAGCCTGCGGCCCAGGAGGGCGCGGCGCGGCGGATCGCCGATAAGGACTTCCATGCCTTCCCTGAGCGGGCCTGCCTGCGGTTTCAGGGCGGCGAGTTCTTCTGTTTTTTGTTCTACTTTTTGCTCGTCGGCGTTTACCTGGTTTTGCAGGCCCTCCGTGAAGGCGCGGATCTCCCGCAAAAGGGGGCTTTCGGGCGGCGTGCGGGACTGGCCCTGCGTCAGGCGAAACTCGTGTACCAGGGCTTCAAAGGTTTTGCGGCTTTCGCCGAGGAAGCGGCGGGACTCGGCCAAGCCTTCCTTGCGGAGTTTGATCTCCCGCGCCGCGAGGTCCATCTCCTTCGCGGCAAGGCGGCTTTTCCGGCTCTCAAGCTCCGCCAGGACTTCCTGCTGCCTCCTGAGGTTCAGCGCGAGCTGGGTTTCCCGCTCCGTCAGCTCGCGGATAAGGCGCGCCGAATCGGTCTCGCCGCCCGCGACATACTCCCGCGCCGCAGCGACAATGCCCGGGGCAACCCCGCAGCGCCGCGCGATTTCCAGGGCGTGGCTTTCGCCGGGAACCCCGGCGAGGATTTCATACAGGGGTTTGAATGCCTGGGCGTCGAAGCGCACCGAGGCGTTGGAAACCCCGGCGCGGCCGAAGGCGTAGCGCTTCAGCGCCCCCAGGTGGCTTGTCACAAGGACGTGGACGCCGCGCCCAAGAAAGCGGTCCAGAAAAGCCATAGCCAGCGCCGCCCCCTGTTCCGGGTCCGTCCCGGAGCCAAGCTCGTCCAGAAGCACCAGCGAGGAACCCGTGCAGGCTTCGCTGATTTTCGCGAGATTGGAAATATGCGCGGAAAAAGTCGAAAGGGACTGGGCTATGGACTGCTCATCCCCCATATCAACAAAAATTTCGTCAAACAGAGGCAGGCGGGAATCCGCGGCGGCGGGGATTTCCATGCCGAACTGGTTCATCAGAGCCAGAAGCCCCGCGGTTTTCAAGGCGAGGGTTTTCCCCCCCGTGTTGGGGCCGCTAATCAAAAGCACCCGCTGGTCCTCGCCGAGCGCGATGTCGATTGGCACGGCCTTTTTCCCCAGAAGCGGGTGCCGGGCCGACAAAAGGGAAAAAACGCCGCGCCCGACGGCCGCCGCAGGGAAGCAGCAATGCACCCTGCCGTAAAAAGCCCGGGCCTGCCAGGAGTCAATGGCCGCGATGCGGTCCAAAAGAAAGCCCAGCTCCCCCGCGCGGGCGCCGATCTCGGCGGTCAGCTCTTTCAGGATTCTGAAAAGCTCCCGGCGGTATTCGTTTTCGGTTTCCGCGACCAGGTTGTTTTTCTCAAAAATGTCCAGCGGCTCGAAAAAAGCCGTCGCCCCGCTGGAAGAAATTTCATGCACCACGCCCTTGATGCGCCCCCGGAAATTGCTCGCCAGAGGCAGCACCGTGCGCCCGTCCTTCTGCGAAGCCGTGTCGGACTGCCAGTAGGACTTGTAATCCGCGCCACCCAGATACGAAGCGGCAAGGGCCTCCAGCTCGCGCCGGGAGGATCGGATCCTGCGGCGCAGCCCCGCCAGGGAGGGGATGTCCTCGTCCCGTATGTTCCCCTCGCCATCGATGATTTTGTCGATACGCGCGCACAGCCCGCCCATATCGGGAAGACCCTCCGCCTCTTCCTTCAAAACGCCGCCCGCCTTTCGTATATAGGCCCTGACCGTCCCCGCCTGCCGCAGGTACGCGCCTATGCTTCCGATCTGCGTTGGTTCCAGAACCGCACCTGGTTTTTCCGCCACCCTGACCAAGCCGCCAATCGCAGGCAGGGACAGCGCCGGGCGCTGCGCGTCAGCATCAAACAGGCCGCGGAACTCCGCGACAGGGCGGCGGATTTTTTCCAGCTCCCACTCCGTGCGGAAAAAACCCTCGCGGGAAAGACGCTCCTTGCCGTCCCCGCTCCAGGCGTAATCCATAAGTTCCCCCCGCACCGTTTCAAATTCCAGCAGGCGAAGAGCGTGTTCGTTCATGCGCCACAGTATGGCCGCTTCGGGGGGCTGTGGCAAGTGCGCCGCGCGGAGGAATGAGGAATACGGAACGAGGAGTTGGGAATAAAGTTGAAAAGAAGATGTTGGGCGCATTTTTTTTCGGCCGCAGCCGAAAAAAAACCGGGCTTTCCGCTCCAATTCCTCGTGCGTGTCAGGTTGCATGGGCGAGCAGCAATTTTGCTTCGCAAAATTGCGACCAGCCTTCGCACGCCCTGCGGGATTTCCGCTGCAATCCCTTGCGCGGGGATTTCCGGGGGCGCGGCAGCGCCCATAAAATAATTTCCTCTCGGAAAGCAGCCCCGCAGGGGCTGCTTTCCGGGGGCGCGTGAGATCGTCCCAAATCACCGCAAGCAGGCGGCGTTATGCGATATTTCTCCGTTTGCCAAAGGCGGGTATGTCTTTTGGGGGAGCAGCGATGGCGGATACACGGCCATCAGAAAAGTCCCAGCGTTTTTTCTCTATCGGCGAGGGCACAGTCTTTGGCAAAAAGTTTCCCGTCCTGTCTGGACAGGATAAACAGTGTCTGCGGTTCCTCAAAGTTGTAGTCTATGACGAACTCACTGCCCCTAAATTTGAACCTGGCTTTAACCGCATCCTCGTAGAAGGTTAGACGCGGCTCAACGATGGAATCAAGTCCCCACAGGGCGTGTAAAAACGGTTCCGCTTTGGCTATATCAAAATCGGCATGGTTGACGGCCTTGTACCGCCGCAGAGCGTCAATAAGGGCTTCATCGTTTCCCGTCTCAAGAGCGGCGTATTCAGCGAACCGCAGACCTTTGGTCTCGTGGTCCGGCGGCACAGTCAGGGTAAAGGGAATCCCCCCTCGCATTATTGACTGCCGGAGGAACAGGTTTATGGCCTCGGACATAGTAATACCCAGCCGGGCAAAAAGGACGGTAGAAGCCGCTTTAGTCTGATCATCGGTACTGAACTGTATGGTTGGCATGGTTTAACCCTCTCATAATATACAGCGTGCTACCACACCCGTCAATACATTGTAAAATTGGAGGTTAATCAACAGCCCAGCCGGCTTTTATAAGTTCATCGGCGGAATGGAAAACCAGGCTTAAGTTTCGTGTGTTTTCAGTCAGAAGGTTAATTGTCCAGACTTTGTTTTTATGGTCAATGTCCAATATTCCAAAATCGCCTTTTTGGGTTTTAACCGATACACCACTGCAATTCAAATATTCTTTCGATAATTCAATTAATTCTTTTGACCACATACATAAATTCCTATATTTTGATTTAGAAAATTGCGACCAGCCAGGATGCATGGGCGGCAGACCGTTCTGCTTTACCAACGCGGGGCTTCGCCCACGACCTACTTGTACGGCCCTTTTAGAGGATTGCGACCAGTCCGGGTTGCATGGCGGCAGACCGTTCTGCTTTACCAACACGGGGCTTCGCCCACGGCCTGCCTGTACGGCCCTTTTAGAGGATTGCGACCAGTCCGGGTTGCATGGACGGCAGACCGTTCTGCTTCACCAACACGGGGCTTTCAGCCCACGACCTGCTTGTACGGCCTTTTTAGAAAATCGCGACCAGCCCCAGGTTGCATGGACGACCAGCCCCTTGCGCGGGCTCTTAGTTTTTGCGAACGTAAAACACCACTGCCGCCACATCGGCGTCAAAGATGCCCGCCACCGGGACATTGGCCTCTTGGGCCGCAAGCGCGGTTTTGAGAGTGTCCGGCAGCCCGACACCCTTCGCCTTATAATTCAGCAGGCCTGCAAAACTGCCGTCTGTTTTCCCGCCGCCATTGTAAACAATGCCATTAGCCGGATCCATGCAGTAATCGTATACGCTGTCTGCCTCAGCGCCTGTCACGTATCCTTGACCGGGATAGGTAGAGGGACCGCCGGGACTGAGATCCGTGACAGTCCACCCCTGTGTTCCTATAGTGGTGTAAACCGCAGCATACGTAGTGTTAAACGAACCCCATTCCAGGAGGTACGGGCCGCCATCGTCATCATCGCTGTTATCGCAGGAAACAAACACCAAACCTGATGCCAGCAGGCCAGCCAGCATCGCCCAAAAAAC
>JAISXE010000402.1 GCA_031270615.1 Spirochaetia bacterium | reverse complement strand
CGTTGAACTTCTCGTCTTCCCAATCCGCCATGGCTTTTCGAGTATACCACAGGAAAGATCGCAGAGGAAAGGGTGGAACCAGGAATTAGGCGTGAAGATCGAGGAGTCAAGAGCGGGGGATTTGGGCGCGTTTTTTTTCGGCGCGCGCCGGAAAAAAAACGGGCGTTCCGCTGCAATCTTTTTTGCGGCCCTGCCGCAAAAAAGGATTTCCGCTTCAATCCCTCGCGCGGCCCAGGGGCTGCCGAAGAAAGGAAAAACCGCTAACCACGCTTCAATCCGGGATGCATGGGCGGCAGACCGTTTTGCTTTACCAACACGGGGCTTCGCCCACGGCCTACTTGTACGGCCTTAAAGAAAATTGCGACCAGCCCTGGATGCATGGGCGAGCAGCAATCCTGTCTTCAGGATTGCGACCAGCCCCTCGCGCGGAAGGATTTGGGAAACCACGGACCCCGCGGACCCTTGACCGATATCCCTTCTTTTTTGCCCGCGTGGCCCGCAGCCAATTTCCGTCTCCGCGCGACACGGGCCATTCAAGTAATAAAACTATGTTTATTAGGCAAAACTATTAAAAAACCCTGGCAAAAAAAATTTGTGTCTTTCTGAAAAAAAGGGCTTTATCTTTTTTTCATCTCCTGATATACTCTAAGCATAACCGCCTTTAGAGCGATCATATTAACGTGAAGGAGCTCAGTATGGAACGTTCAAACTGCAGAAAGAAAGTGGCTGAGAAGACACTGGCGACCGTAAAGAAACCTGCCGCGAAAAAACCGGCTGCCAAAAAGCCGGCGGCAAAAAAACCCGCCGCCAAGAAACCTGCCGCCAAAAAGCCTGCTGCCAAGAAACCTGCCGCCAAAAAAGCATGAACTGCGGCAAACACAGAAAAAATGTATGAAGTGTTGTGGGCCCCGCTTTCCGGCGGGGTCCACCTTTTTTAAAGCGGCCGCGCCACAGCCGGGGATTGCGGCGGAAAGCCGCCTGGTTGCGCGCGGCGCATTGCCTTGCGGCAACGATCCGGCCCTTTCATCTGGTTTTCATCTCTGCTATACTGGCGCGGTATGATGAAGGTTATATCCCTCGGCGGCTCAATCGTCGCCCCTGACGGGGTTGATGCCGCGTATCTGAAAGAATTCCGCGCGTGCGTCCGGGACTACCTGGCCGAAGACGCGGGGCGCAGGCTGGTTCTTGTCATTGGAGGAGGCGGCCCGGCGCGCAGATACCAGGGCGTCTACCGCGAGATTTCCGAAAACCCCGAAAGCGATGTCCAGGACTGGATAGGCATAGCGGCCACAAGGCTGAACGGCGAGCTTGTGCGGGGGCTTTTTTCCAAGGAATGCCCTGATGCCCTTGTGACTGATCCGCAGGAAGCCGTTTTTACGGGAAGGGTTCTGGTCGCGGCGGGCTGGAAGCCGGGTTTTTCCTCCGACTATGACGCCGTTTTTTTGGCGGACAGGTTCGGCGCCGACACGGTCGTCAATCTTTCCAATATCAGCAGGGTCTATACGGCCGATCCCAGGCTGGATCCCGCGGCAAAACCCCTGGACAGGCTGGGCTGGGCGGAATTCCGCGGGATCGTCGGCGATGAATGGACGCCGGGCAAAAATGCCCCCTTTGACCCCATTGCCGCGAAAAAGGCCGCGGAACTGAAGATGACGGTTGTCGTGGCGGCGGGAAAGGATTTGGGCAACATTGCCTCCCTTCTGCGGGGGAAGCCCTTTTTCGGCACCACAATCACGGGATAGCCTGCTTTTACCTGGTTCTTTTGGAAGCGTCCGGGGCCGCGGCGGGATTTGTTTTTTCCAGGGCGGTTTCCAGGATTTGCATGAGTCCTTCGCTGTTTTGAGGCGGGTTTTCAAGAAAATGCTGGATAAAATCGGTCGTGGCAATGGCAAAAACATAGGGATCGGATATCCTCGCCGCCGCCCTGACGGCTTTTTCCATATCCCCCGCGCCAAGATACGCGGCGGAAATTTCCTGAAGGATGCGGTCCCGCGACTGTCCCGCGTTTATCGCGAGGGAAAAACTTTCATCCAGCAGGGCAAAACCGTCCTGCGCCCTCCCTTCTTCGAGGTGAAGCCGGGCGGCGGCGATGATGATGCCTGTTTTGCTGTAGGCGTCGCGGATGCGCGCCGCCGTTTTTATCGCGGAAGCGCTGTCGCCCGCGGCAAGATACAGGCGGGCAAGCCGCGAGGTATAGCTGTCTACCGCCAGGGAAGGGATTGTTGACAGCTCCGCGTCGCGCAGGGGAAGATTGCGCCGGACCTCCGTGATTTTTTTCGCCTCCACCATAATAAAATCCAACTGGAACAGGGTGGAAAGCCGCCGGGCGTTGTTTGGGATGGCGGCCGCCGTCCCGTAGGCCTGGTCGAGAAGCCGGTCGTCTTTCAAAAAAACTGCCATGCGGCAGAGGGTCTCCGCGAGGATCCAGGGATACTCAATGGTCATGGCTATGCGCAGGGCGGTTTCGGCGGTGGTAAGGCGCAGGAGGTTTTCCGCGGTCAAACCGACTTTCGCGGCTTCTTCCTGGGTGCGGATGATAACCTGCATCGCGTCAATCTCGGCGCTTGCCCTGTTCGCGTATTCCCTGGCGCGGCGCTCGTTTTTCATGTTCTGGTACACGAGGGCTATGCGGGAATATATTTGCGCCTGATCCCAGGGGCTTTCGAGGCTGCCGACCTGGGAAAGGGTGAGCTGCAGGAGTTCCTGGGCGTCTTTGAGAAGGCCGCGGCTGAAAAAGCGGGCAGCCGATTCCGCCAGAATGTCCGTCTTCATCCCCGGATCGTCCAAAACAAGGGCCGCGTCAATCGTCTGCCGCAGAAGTGGGAGAAAACCCTCGTCTCCCCCAAGGCAGATGTCGATGATTTCCTCAAAGAGGAGGCGTTTTCTGAGGTCATTCTGAAGTTTTGGGATGCGGGTGAGTTTTTCCTGCAAAAGGGCTATGGCCTCCCTGTTCATCGCGAGATTCAGGTAGCGCCGCGTCAATGCGGTGGAGTATTCCTCGAACCATTCCTCCGCCTCGTATGCTTCCAGGACTTCGCTGATGTAGGCAAGAAGAACGGCAGCGTCCGTGTCCAGGCCGGCCTCTGTGGCTGTTTCAAGAATGCTGTCGTACAAAAAGAATTTCCGCACGGCATCGGGCGTCCTGTCGGCCGCGCGCAGGGCCAGCACCAGGTAATCCGATTCGATGGCGCCCCGTGTATGGGGCGGCGGGGGAAGGGATTTCTCTTTGGGGCCTGACTCGCAGTTTGTAAAGGCCAGGGCCGCAAGGAACAGCACGAAAAGGCCGCAGAGGGTTTTCATCCGCGGCCCATCCGCCGCGCGCGGGCCCGAGGCCTCTCCCCCGGCCTTTTTTCCCCGTGGAACCACAGGGGGCGGGCAAGGCCGCCGGGAAAGGCGTCCCGCGAGGAAAAATCCGGAAGCCGGGACTCGCCATTCCCAGGCGGTTCCTGGACAAAACCGTCCTCGATGCCGAATTCGTCCAGCATGGCCAGCGTTTTTTCGTATTCTTCGGGGGAAACCGTTCTTCCCCACTCGCCTTTTGGCACAGGCCCCTTTCCCCCGGGGGGAGAATACTGGAACATCAGGGACACAAGCGCCCTGCCCGCAAGGTTTTCGGCGAACCAGGCCAGCACGGCGCGGGTGTTTTCTGGAAGGCCGGGAAGAACCAGATGCCGGACAATAAGGCCGGAAACAAGGGAGGAACCTTCGTAGCGCAGGGGGCGGGAAGCAGCCATTTTTTTGATTGCCGCAGCCGCGCTCCGGGGATAATCGGAAACCCCGAACATGAAGCCTCCCAGGGAAGCGTCAAGGGTTTTCAAGTCGGGCAGATAAATATCGACAAACCCATCCAGGACGGAAAAGCATTCCGCCTGTTCATATCCCGAAGAATTCCATACCACCGGCTTCGTAAGACCTCTCTTCTTGGATTCGCGTATTCCCTCGGCCAGGGAAGGGAGAAAATGGGTCCCTGTGACGATATTAATATTTTCTGCGCCTTTGTGCTGCAACATGAGGCATATATCCGCAAATTCCCGAATATCCGTGTCCCGCCCGAGGTTTTCGCGCGAAAGCTGGTAATTCTGGCAAAAAAAACACCGCAGACCGCAGCCGGACAAAAAAATCGCGCCCGAACCGCCCTCCCCGCAAATAACCGGCTCTTCCCCCCGGTGGATGCCCGCCCAGGCTATCCTCAGGCGGGAACCTGCGCCGCAGAAGCCTTTTTGCCCCCGCGTTCTGTCAACCCCGCAGCCACGGCCGCAGAGACGGCACCGCGCGTAGGAAACACGAGCAGTCACATAAGCCCCTACTCAGCCAGCCCGGCGTCCTCTTCGGCGTATTCGTCGAGGTGTTCGTCCGTGATTTCAATGACGGTCCCGTTCCTGACAGGCTCGTCATACCTGGAATAGGTGTCCCCGTCGATATCCACGAACTGGATGTCGTAGGTATCCGCCTGCGAAAGCGGGACAGGCAGCGTCACTATGAAGGAGTCCCCGTCATCAAGCGTGGCGTTGACCAGATAATCGTCGCCCCAGTCGTCCGAGGAAGCAGGAGAAACATAGATTTCCGTAACTTCGTAACCCGTCGAGTTCAGCAGGCTGATCTTGGGCTTCTTCCCCGCCGGAACCGCAGGCTCCGAGGCAAGTGAAAATACGACTGCAAAAAAAAGAACAAACAGAAAAAAACGTTTTCCCATGGACACCTCGCTTTCCGCAAAAAAAATTGACAGGCCCCTGTCTACCGGCGATCGGACTCGAACCGATACACCCGCGAAGGCGGTAGATTTTGAGTCTACTGCGTCTACCAATTTCGCCACGCCGGCATATACTCCATACACAGGATACAGGAATTTTGGAAAAAATTCAAGGCAATTTTTGCCCTGGCAAAAATTGCCTGAATGCAGGGCGATTGCCTGCAATCGCTGTTCCGGTTTATTGGCCTCCCGCGATTTCCCTGGTTGCCGTAATAAGGCGAGGCCCTGCAAAATCACGCGATTTCCGTGCTTGCTGTGCCGGGGCTGCCCGCCACTGTCAACAAGTTAAAGTCCGCAATCAGCCCGTGGGGCACAAGGGACTGGTCGCAATTTTGCTTCGCAAAATTGCTGCTCGCCCATGCAGCCTGGATAGAAGCGGAAATCCTTTTGGCGCAGCCAAAAGATTGGAGCGGATAGCCCGGTTTTTTTCGCCTGGGGGCGCAAAAAATGTGCCAAGCAGATCAATATGACCGAAAAAATAGTAAGTGCTGTTGCCCTGTCTCGAAGGGAGTATCCACTGTTACAATCGTGTCAGCCTATTAGAGGCAGGCTCACCGGGGCGTGGGTCTTTGCGCTCCGGTAAACCGCTTCGATGATTTCCACGGCCTTTTTGCCTTCATTTCCGTCTATGTCTACGGGCCGATCTTCCTGCAATGCCCGCACAAAGGATTCAAAAAGCATTTTATGGCCGTGGTAGCCTATGGCCGCGGGGTCTGCAGCGCCCCCGCCCGTGGCGGCCGCGCCGCCGTACTGTTTCCTTATGTCCTCGTCTTCGGGCCTCTGCTCGGCGAATTCCCAGGTGAGAATACTTTCTTCTTCCATGCGTATGCTGCCCTTTGAGCCGTGGATTTCTATCTTTTTGAGGAAGCCCGGCCAGGCGCTGGTGGTTCCTTCTATAACACCGATGGCGCCGTTTGCGAATTTCAATACGGCCGCCGCGGTGTCTTCCACTTCGATCCGCTCGTGGGCAAGGGTGGCGGTCTGGGCGGACACTTCGCGTACATCGCCCATGAACCACTGAAGCAGATCAATGGCGTGAATGCCCTGGTTCATCAGGGCGCCGCCGCCATCGAACTGCCATGTGCCTCGCCATTTTCCCGAATCATAATATTCCTGGCTGCGGTACCATTTGATTTGGGCATCGGCAAGAACGATCTTTCCAAGCCTTCCTTCGGTAATGGCCTTCTTGATTATTTTTGAGGAGGTGTGATAGCGGGCGGGAAAAACTGCGCCCACCTTTACCCCGGCCGCCGCCGCCTCTGCGATGATCGTATCGCAGCGGGCGCAGTTTATCTCAAGGGGTTTTTCAACAATAATGTGTTTTCCCGCCCGGGCTGCCGCCACGGCGCCGTCCAGGTGAAGCCCGGAAGGAGTCGCGATGGTAACAATGTCAATATCCTTGTCGGCAAGAAAGGCGGCCAGATTGTCGTAAGCCCTGCCTCCGTGTTTCTCGCAGAATTCCGCGGCCCGTCCGGGGATGGTGTCAAACCCCGCGACAAAACGGCATCCGGCAAGCTCCGCTATTGCCTTGAAGTGAAATTCGGCTATCATGCCAAGTCCCAAAATGCCGAAACCGGTAGATTGTAATATGCTCACGCGTGTTCCTCCTTATTTTCTGTCAGCTAAACTCGTTATTAGAATTGTTTAGAAACCTTAGTTTCTATCCCCCCCCATAAAAATACTGGAATTTCCCCGGCGCTCCCGGCGTCAAGAAAAAAAGCGGCGCTCATCGGTACGGATATGGCAGCCGAAGCGCTTATAATAATGTTCGCGCCATGCATCCCTCATACCGTGATTCTACCATCCCTGTTCAGGGGATATTTTGTTTATCGGAAGAAAAATTGTAACTATTCAGTCGCCCCATACACAAACGGGAATTCAAAGTATCAATAAGTTTGTTATGAAAATTTTTAAAAATCTCCTAAAACTGGCCAAATTGTCCAATGTCAACAAGTTAAGAAAAAGATGTGCGCCTTTTTGGCGCTCCCGCGCCAAAAACCCGGGTTGCATGGGCCGTAGGGATTGCCCTGCAATCCCC
>JAISXE010000380.1 GCA_031270615.1 Spirochaetia bacterium | reverse complement strand
GGAGCGCCAAAAAGGCGCAGATATTTTTCTTAACTGGTTGACAGTGGGCACGGACCACCCGGACAGATTTTTTTTCAATAGAGTTGTTTAGAAACCCCGGTTTTTTGTCTGTCTTTGTCCGCGCAGTCCGTGTTGTCCGTGGTAAATTTTTGCCTTTGTGTACTATGCGTTATTTAGGGATAAGCCCTAATTCTATATAGCGAGGGTAAACGCCGATGCCCTGGCGGCTACCTCTCCCGCTTCCTTTTCCTGTCGCCCTTCCCGGCGGGTTTTTTTTCGGCGAGCCGCCTTCTCACGCCGCTTTCGGGTTTTCTTCCGGGTTTCCCCTTTCCTGGCCTGTCCCTTTCCCTCAGCCTGTCTCTTTCTCTTGGCCTGTCTCTTTCCCTCGGTCTGTCCCTTTCCCTTGGCCTGTCTTTTTCTCTTGGCCCGTCCTTTTCACTGAGGATTTTCACGAAAGGCACATCCCCCTGGGTTTGGGTGCGGAAAACTTTGACTATCTTTTCCGCGGCGTGGAAGGGAACGGTCAAAAAAGAATAGGTATCGAAAAGCTCGATATTCTGGATGTCGCGGAAAGGCACCCCGGCCTCCCGCTCTATCATGTCCGCGAGGAGGCGTTTTGTGGCGCCGTCCTTCCTGCCCAGCCGTATGTTGATGCGGGATTTCCCCGTGTGGTCCACCGAGGCTTTTTTCACCTCGCGGATCGCCGTGTACTTGCTTGTGTCCAGGGTGTCCTGAAAGGCGTAGGTCAAAACCGAGGCAAGGACTTCCTCCGGGGCGCGCCCCTCAAGGAGTCTCTCCGCCATGAGCCTGTACTCCTCCCGCCCGCCGGGGAAATCCAGGATGGCTTTTACAAGCCTTTCCTTTTTCGCGGCAATGATGGCCTCCACGCGGGGGACATCCTCCCGGCGGATATCCGCCTTTGTTATCCGTTTCAGGTTCATCAGCTTGCGGTACTCCGAGGGCGTGACAAAGGTAATGGCGGTTCCCTCGCTGCCGGCCCTGCCGGTCCTGCCGATGCGGTGGATATAGGACTCCGTGTCCTGGGGCAGGGAATAATTGATGACATGGCTCAGGCCGGTGATGTCGATTCCCCGGGCGGCCACGTCGGTGGCCACAAGAACCGTAAGCCGCCGCTTGCGGAAACGTCCCAGGATAAGCTCGCGCTGGGGCTGGCTTATGTCGCCGTGCAGCCCTTCCACGGCGTAGCTGCGCTCCGAAAGTTTGTGGACAAGCTCGTCAACGCCGATTTTTGTGCGGCAGAAAACAAGAGCGTAAAAAATTTCTTCCATGTCGATGATGCGGCACAGGGCCTCGAATTTGTCCTGCTCGTGGACCTCGAAATAAATCTGGTCCGTCAGGGAAACGGTCTGCGTGCTTTTTTCGATATGGACCATCTCGTACTCCCCCATATAGGTTTCCGCGACCTTCCGAATCGGAGCGGGCATGGTCGCGGAAAAAAGGAGCATGCGCCGGTTTTCCCCAGCGCTTTCGAGGATCCTCTTTACCTCGTCGATGAAACCCATGTTCAGCATCTCGTCCGCCTCGTCAATGACGAGAAACGACAGGTCCCCGAAGCTCAGGGTTTTCCGCTCCAGGTGGTCGATGATCCGCCCCGGGGTTCCCACGACGATGTCCACCCCCTCCCGGATTCTTTTGATCTGGTGCCCGATGAACTGCCCCCCGTATACGGGCAGAATCGAGATTTTCCGCTCGCCCCGCAGGGAATTCAGCTCCTCCGCCACCTGCACCGCCAGCTCCCGGGTGGGGGCCAGAATAAGGGCCTGCACGCTTTTCGGTTTCGGTTTCAGCATGTCCAGGATGGGCAGGCCGAAGGCGGCCGTTTTTCCGGTCCCTGTTTGGGCCTGGCCGATAATGTCCTTCTCCCCGTTCAAAACCAGGGGGATGATTTTTTCCTGGATTTCCGTCGGTTCCTCAAAACCCTTTACCCTGAGGGCTTCCAGGGAAATCTGGGAAAGCCCAAGTTCTTCAAATTGGTTCATATATGTCCTTTTATCTGTCGTTTGTCGAACAGAAACGGTATCCCGTTCCTGCCAGCACTACAATACGCGCCGCATGGTTGTAATATACCTCGCTTTGCGTTATTCTATGAGGTATATGATATGCGAAATATGCGGAAAAGACAATGCCCGTATTCGTATCCGACAGATTATCGGGAGCGAATGCCGGGAGATGAAAATATGCGAAGACTGCGCCCGCGAGAAGGGCATCATCGACAACATGGACGGCATTTCCGAAGACGCGGCATGGTTTCTGCACGGGCTTTTCGAGGAGATTCCCGGGAAACCCGCAGGCATGCGCAGTTGTCCGGTTTGCGGCACGCGGCTGCGGGACATACGGACTTCCCGCCGCGTGGGATGCAGCGCCTGCTACGATATCTTCTCACGCGAAATCAGAAAGATGCTCCGCCTGAAGGACGGCGAAAGGCCGCACCGGGGGAAACTCCCCAAAAGCGTTCTTTCCTATAAAACTTTTTTTATTGACCGGGAAAACCTGAAAATCGAACTGGAGCTCGCCCTGGACAACGAGGACTACGAAACCGCCGCGCGGCTGCGCGATAAAATCATCGGGCTGGACGCCGCCGTGGGGAAGGATGGGGCATGAGGGATTTTTCCGTTTCGCACCCCGCGCCGCGCTGGTATGAGGAAATCGGCCCCGACCACGATATCATCATTTCCAGCAAGACCAAGATTTCCCGCAACCTTTCGAGTTTTGCCTACCCCCACATCCTCAGCGGGCAGGAGCGGGAAGATGTCCGGACGAAAATCGAGACCGCCCTGCGGGAAAGCGGGCTATGCCCCGGCCTGATTCGCTACGAGCTGGAGGATTTAAGCGAGGAGGAAAACGCCTTCCTCGCCGAAGAGGGCAGGGTCCACAGGCGGAAAGAGTTCCGAAGGGCCGCGCTCATCATATCCGGGGACAGGCGGATTTGCGCGGAGATCAATGCCAAGGACCACCTGTGCATCGCTTCCATCAGGGGGGGGAACAGCCTGCGGGAGGCCTGGCATGACGTGAACGCGGTTGACTGCGAACTCGAAACGCGGCTTGATTACGCCGTTTCCCTTGACTGGGGCTACCTTTCCTCCGAAATCGACAATATGGGAACCGCCCTGGAAGCCTCGCTCATCCTGCACCTTCCCGGCATGGCCCTGAGCGGCCGCATGGACAAAGTGGAAAAGACTCTGGGCGAGGCGGGTTTTTCCATCGAAAATTTCCTGCAAGTAAAAGGCGTGGGCGCGGAGTTTTTCCTTGTCAGCGGCAAGCCGCGCCTGGGCGAATCGGAAGAAGATCTTTTCAAAAAATTTGGTGATATAACGGTTTCATTGTTAAATTATGAGAGAGAGATGAGGAACCTCCTTTTTGAAAAGAGGGGCGAATTCCTCGAGGATCAGATGTGCCGGGCCTTTGGCATCCTTGAGCGGGCAAAATTCCTGAATTGGGAAGAAGCCATCAAGCTGCTTTCCCTGCTCAGAATGGGCTACTGCATGAGGCGGCAGACCCGGGTCCGCTGGGACAAGCTGACGGCGATGATTTTCCGCGCCATGCCGGCCCATATCCGCCTCAGGCTGGGGGAAGGCCCTGCGGGATCCCCGGAGGAACGGGAAAACAGGGAAAGGGCCGTTTTTATTCATGAAGAACTGAAAAAGACATCGTGGGCAGAGGAGGGGGATTGTGTTTAAGGGTTTTACGCAAAGGGCTCAAAGGATTCTGACTATCCTTGTTCAGGACGAGGCCAAACGCTTCCATTCGGACCAGCTTTTGCCGGAGCATATCATGCTCGCGCTCCTGCGGGAAGCCTCCGGCCTCGGCTACAAAGTCTTGCAGAAGGCGATGATGGATCCCGTCCGCCTGCAAATGGAAATCGAAAATTCCATTCCGAGGAAAAAAGGCGGTTTCATTCTCGGCGAAGTGCCGGCTTCCGCGAGGGGAAAGAAAATCCTCGAAGACGCGGCGGAGGAGGCCAGGAACCTGGGGCACGGCTATATCGGGACGGAGCACATCCTTCTTGCGTGCAGCCGCGAAGAAGGGGCCGTCCTGTCGCGCTTCCTGGGCGCCTTCAACGTCACGGTGGAGATGCTCCGCGATATCGTGATGGAGCTTTCCGGCAATTCCTTCCACCAGCAGGGAAGGACCTCTGTTTTCGAAGGTGCCCCGCCGCGCAGAAAACCGGCGGGTTCGGGAGTTTCCGGGATGAAAAAGACGCCGACCCTCGACGAGTTTTCCCGCGACCTTACCCAAATGGCGGTGGAACGCAAACTCGACCCCGTCGTGGGCAGGGAAAAGGAAATCCGC
>JAISXE010000348.1 GCA_031270615.1 Spirochaetia bacterium | reverse complement strand
GTCGCAATCCTGGAGACAGGATTGCTGCTCGCCCATGCAACCCGGGTATGAACCATGCCATAAAATCCAATTCCTTGCCAAACGAAGATACCTCGGAGCTTGCTCCGAGGTTCTTCATTAAGAACTGGGGATTGGCGCTTAACCAGTCCGCTATTGAGTTTGGAAAAGAGCGGGTTCCGTTCTGATGATGCTTTGCTAATTACACAAAAAATCTAACAGGCTCGACAGGCTCCTTTTTTCCCGAAAATTCCTCTCTTCAGTCGGCTTTCCGTCCGCGTGGTCGGTGGTTCTCCTCTTCGCCCGTGGGGTTTTTCCGTCCGCATGGACGGTGGTCAAAAAAACGAAAAAATTCATGGATGGCCCCTTGCAACCCGATATATAGTGTGGTAATATGGTTTCTGTTGTGTTTAATCCGCTACAGGTAGGGTCGATATGAGATGCCCCCATTGTGAGAGCATAGAGGACAAGGTGCTGGAATCGCGGACGCTGGCGAACAGCGAGAGCATCCGCAGGCGGCGCGAGTGTCTTTCCTGCGGCTACCGTTTTACGTCCTACGAGCGCATTGAGGAAAAGCGGCTGATGGTCATCAAATCGGACGGCCGGCGGGAGGTGTTTGAGCGGGAGAAGCTCGAGAGGGGCGTGCAGCGCGCCTGCGAGAAGCGGAATATATCGCAGCTTACGATAGAGGAGCTGATTAACGATATAGAGGACGATGCCGCAATGGCCGGCAAATCGACCCACGAGATTACTTCCCGGGATTTGGGCGAGATGGTTCTTGGAAAATTATATGCCCTGGACAGGGTGGCGTATATCCGTTTCGCGTCGGTGTACAGGCAGTTCCAGGACGTTGCCGAGTTCATACGGGAGATTGCTTCGATACGGAATGGGGAGGACTAGAAGACATGGATTGGATGGGCGGCGAGGCGCCGGGGGCAAGCCCTGCATCCGGGGTCAGGATGGTTATTAAGCGGTCCGGGGCTTTGGAAAAGTACAAACGGGAAAAGATCAAGGCCGCGATAGCGAAGGCGGTCGCGGCGGTGCGGGGCCAGGACGGGGAACGCCTGGCGGAGGATTTGACAAGGAAGGTCGAGGAAAAGCTGAAGGCCTTTATGGGCGGGAGGCATCCCAATTCGGCGCCGGCCATCGAGGAGATCCAGGATATTGTGGAGACGGTGCTGGTGGAGGACAAGCAGGTCGGCATAGCCAAGGCCTACATCCTGTACCGGGCGCGGCACGATGTGCTGCGCGACACGAAGAAGCTCATGTTGGATATCAACTCCACCATGGACGGCTATCTTTCCCGCTCGGACTGGCGGGTGAATGAGAACGCGAACGTCAACTTTTCACTTGGGGGGCTCATCCTCCACAACTCCGGCACTATTACGGCGAACTACTGGCTTAAAAATATTTATTCCGAGGCGGTGGCCCGGGCCCACCGAAACGCCGATTTCCATATCCACGACCTGTCGATGTTTTCGGGCTACTGCGCGGGCTGGTCGCTGCGGCAGCTTATCGAGGAAGGGCTGGGGGGCGTGCCGGACAAGATCACCTCGCGGCCGGCGCGGCATCTTTCGACGCTGATCCAGCAAATCGTCAATTTTCTGGGCATCATGCAGAACGAATGGGCGGGCGCCCAGGCTTTTTCCAGTTTTGACACCTACCTCGCGCCTTTCGTGCGCGTTGACGGGCTTTCCGAGATCGATATCACCCAGTGCATCCAGAGTTTCATTTTCGGTGTCAACACGCCCAGCCGCTGGGGCAGCCAGGCGCCTTTCACGAACATCACCCTCGATTGGACGGTTCCGGCCGACCTTGCCGATAAGCCCGCCCTTGTGGGCGGCGCGGAGCAGGATTTCACCTACGGGGACTGCCAGCCCCAGATGGACATGATAAACCGGGTTTTTATAAAACTGATGCTCAAGGGGGACGCCAACGGCAGGGGCTTCCAGTATCCCATACCGACTTACAATATTACCAAAACCTTCGACTGGGATTCGCAAAACGCCCGCCTTCTTTTTGAAATGACGGCGAAGTACGGGACGCCCTATTTCCAGAATTTCATCAACTCCGACCTGAACCCCGGGGACGTGCGCTCCATGTGCTGCCGCCTCCAGTTGGACAAACGGGAGCTGCGCAAACGGGGGGGCGGGCTTTTCGGGTCAGACGAGTTTACCGGCTCCATCGGCGTCGTTACCATCAACCTTCCGCGCGTCGGCTACCTTGCGGCAAACCAGGTGGATTTTTTCAGCCGCCTGGACTCCCTGATGGACCTGGCCTCCGAGGCCCTGGTGACGAAGCGCAAGGTGATAAACCGGCTGCTTGAATCGGGCCTGTTCCCCTACACGCGCAGGTACCTCCAGCACCTTGACAACCATTTTTCCACCATCGGCATCTGCGGGATGAACGAGTGCCTCCTTAATTTTCTCGACAAGGACATCACGGCGCGGGAGGGCCGGGCCTTTGCCCTGGAAGTCCTGAACCACATGCGCCAGCGCCTGGTTGCCTACCAGGAGGACACCGGCAGCCTCTACAACCTGGAGGCGACCCCGGCGGAAAGCACCTCCTACCGCCTCGCGAAGCACGACAGGGAAAAATTCGCCGACATCATTGCCTCCGGGGAGGCGGAGCCGTACTACACGAACTCCAGCCAGCTTCCCGTGGGGTATACCGCCGATATTTTCGATGCCCTGGACCACCAGGACGAGCTTCAGACCCGCTACACGGGCGGCACGGTTTTCCACGCCTTTCTTGGGGAGGCCATCGAAGACTGGAAGACCTGCCGCAACCTTGTGCGGAAAATCGCGGAAAACTACCGGCTGCCGTATTTTACCATATCCCCGACGTTTTCGATCTGTCCCCGGCACGGGTACCTCGCGGGCGAGCATCTTACCTGCCCCTCCTGCGAGTCCGAGCAGCGGGAGGATATTCTGCGGCAGATCCACCGGCTGGAGGAGGAGCGGGACGCCGTTCTTTCGCGGGGAACATAAATGTATATTAATTTTTTGGGAGGAAGATAGGGATGAGAAGCGTGGAAACCATTACAAAGGAAATCGAGGAGCTGAAAGCCAGGCTCGCGAATGTGAAAGGGACACAGACCGAAGTCTATACCCGCATTGTCGGCTACTACAGGTCCCTGCGGAACTGGAACAAGGGCAAGCGGGAGGAATACGCCCAGCGCCTGCCTTTCCAGGTCACGGCGCGGAGCGCGCGCGCGGCGGACGGGCCGCAGGAGTTCCCGACGGCCGGGAAGGAGGCAGCCTGCGGTTCCGGCGCTGTGCTGAAAAACATAGCCGGGTACAGGTACTTTTACCGGGAGACCTGCCCCAACTGCCCTGCGGTCCGCGATTTTGTAAGCCGCCTTCCGATGGAAGGGCAGCGCATAGACGTGGACACCGAGGACGGCCTGAACGAGGCGATGGCCGACGACGTGCAGTCCACGCCCACGGTGGTTTTCTACGACAGCGAAGGGAAACCAAAACTGCGCGGCCATTCCGTGCCCCAACTGGAAGAGCTGTTCGCCGCCGTGTGAAGTGAAGCTCGGTCTTGTAAAAACCAGCCTTATCGATTATCCCGGAGTCCTCGCGGCCGTGCTGTTTACCCACGGCTGCAACCTCCGCTGCCCCTACTGCCACAATCCCGCTCTTGTCCGCAGCCCGCCTCCCGGTGATATGCTTGAAAGCGGGGAGGTCCTGGCCTTTCTCCACGCCCGGCGCAGGGTGCTGGAGGGGGTCTGCGTTTCCGGCGGGGAGCCTCTTTTGCAGGCCGGGCTGCCGGAGCTCCTCCGCGAGATACGCGCCCTGGGCTACAAAATAAAAATCGACACAAACGGCAGCCTGCCGCATGTGCTGGAAAACCTGGACGCGGACTATATCGCCATGGACATCAAGACCCTGCCGGAGAAGTACGCCGCCCTGCTTCCGGCCTGCGCCGGGCGCGAAGCCGGGGCGGGGAAGCTTGCCGCGGCGCTGCGCGAATCCATAGCCTACATCATCGGCTGCGGCACGGACCACGAGTTTCGGACAACCGCCGCGCCTGGTATCTTCCTGGAAGAGGATATCCCGCGTCTCGCGCGCCTCCTTCAGGGCAGCCGCCGCTATATCCTTGCCGGCATGAGGCCTGGGCTGACCCTTGACCCCGCCTACGGGAAAACGGCCCCCTACCCGAGGGAAACCCTCCTGCGCATGGTGGGGGCCTTCCGGAAGGCGGGCCTGGCCTGCCTGGCACGGGGGATATAGCTTCCGGCTCGCGGCGGGAAAAGAAAAACCACGGGCTTCACGGACAGACGAAGAAAACCCCTGGCCTCATTAGTTGGGCCTGTTCCAAAACCCATTTATAATTTCACTCCGATTCGGAATTTTGGCGCATTTGCGGCGTAAAACGCCGCAAACCGGGCTTTTCGCTCCAATCTTTTGGCTAAAAGCCAAAAGGATTTCCGCTCCAATCCCTTGCGCCCCACGGGCTTATCGGGTTTTGGAACAACTACGGCAATGTTTTTGAATTTTTATACAAAGATATTAAACAGGCTCTTCTCATATCTTTGATCTATCCCGCATCGCCGATGCGGATTAAAACTTTGCAGCTTTTTGACCCGTCCGCGGCAGCCGCAAAGGCCTCTTCATACGAAGCCATTTCAAAGGTATGCGTAACAAGAGGCCGCACATCTACCGCACGGGAAGCCATAAGCCTTACCCCTTCGGCAAAGTCGCCTTTTGCATAAATACGCACCCCCCGAATCGACTGTTCCCCATAGGAAAGCTGCCGAAAGAAAACCTCACAGGGTTTTTTGTGGAGCGCAACCATCACAATCCTGCCGAGGATAGCGGTAAGGGGTACCAGCTGCGGCCCAACCGGCGGAACTCCTGCCGCGTCAAATGTTATATCCGCCCCGTGCCCGCCGGTTAATTCCCGGACTTTGTCGACAGGATTTTCAACTTTGGCATCGATAACCTCAAACCCAAGTTGACGCGCCAGGCCAAGACGCTGATCATCCAGCTCACTGATCCAAAATGACCTGATCCCCTTAGCCCGAAGCACCTGCCCGATTAAAAGCCCAATCGG
>JAISXE010000317.1 GCA_031270615.1 Spirochaetia bacterium | reverse complement strand
ATATGCGGTTTTGTCGACATACACATAGCCGCCCAGACGGAGTTTCTCGAAGTCCTGTATCCCTATGGGAAATTTGCGGAATTGCATACGCTTCCAGTATAGTATAAAAGCCGCAGGGGAGGGAAGGGGGCGCTTTTTGCCGAGGCAAAAAGCGCCGCGGCAATACCGGAGTGCCTTATGGCGCGGTCAGTCCAAAAGCCGGGCAGGGAAAACGCGGGGCCTTTCGGCCAGGCGCAGGCCGGGGAAAGCGGCGCGCGCCTTTACGCCCGGAAGAATTTTACCTCGTACCCGAAGGATTGTAGAGGTAATTGAAGTAATTCATGTCGGTAGTAAGCGTTTTGTTGAACCTGGGCAGGGTGGAGCGGTAGGATTCAATGGCGCGCCAAAACTGGAAGAACTCGGGATCGGTGTTGTAGGCGCGGGAGTATATCTGGGCCGCCAGGGCGTCGGCGCTGCCCCGTATGCTTTCCGCCTCGGCACGGGCTTTGGAGAGGATGCTGAGTTTTTCCTGCTCGGTTTGGCCCAAAAGGTTCAGTTTCTGGCCCTCGCCGTAGGAGCGGTAACGCTGGGCAATCTGGTTCCTGTCCTTGATCATGCGCGAGTACACGGCGTTGGTAAGGTCGTCGGAGTAACGGATTTGCCGGAAGATGACATCGATGACCTCGATGCCGATATCGGGAAGATCGCGCTGCACTTTTTGGAGAATGGCGTCGGAGAGCTGCTTGCGGCCCTTCGTGATGGGTTCCTGCTTGACCTGCTCCGAGGTAAACTGGGGCACGCCTTCATTTCCCGTTTCGACGGCGGCCTGTTCCGTGGGGATAATTTCAATATGTTTTGGCTCGTTGATGATGTTGGAGTTTCGCACCGCCTCGTGCAGAAAATTGTCGGCAACGGTGGTGCGCACGACCGAATCGATGATATCGTCAAGCCGCGAGACCGCCCTGCGCACGGTTGTTACCGCCGCGTAGAATTTGACTGGATCCACGATGCGCCAGCGGGCCGTCACATCGACCCAGATGAACTGGTTCTCTTTGGTCTGAACGCGCTGCGGTTCCCCGTCCCAGGAGAGGATTTTTTTGGAATACTTTTCTACATTGTCAATGAACGGCACTTTGATTTTCAGGCCCGCCGCGGTTTCCTCCCTGATGATTTCGCCGAAACGGATAACAACCGCCTGTTCGCCCTCGTCCACCGTGAAGAAGGGTCCCACCATAAGAAGTACGGCGATGACAATAAGAACGATGATAAGCGCAACCATTGAGTTGGAATTTTTCATTGCGTGCCTCCCTGGCCCCGGCCGAGATTTTGCAGGGGAATAAAATTGCGGAGGTTTTTGTCAATCAGGTTCACGCCCGTCTCGTTTTTGAAAACGTCCTCCACCATCTCATAGTACAGGCGGCTGCGGGTGATGGCCCTGTTTCTTTGGTACTCCGCCAAAACCGCGTTGAACCGCGCCACGTCCCCCTGCGCCCTGTTTTCGCGCTCGGCGGCGTAGCCCCGCGCGATCTGGATAATCTGCTGGGCTTCGCCCTGGGCGCGCGGGATTTCCTTGTTGTACTCCTGCTTGCCTTCGTTGATAAGCCTGTTCATGTCCTGGATCGCGACGTTCACGTCTTCAAAGGCGTCCTGCACCTGGCCCTTGGGCGGCGCGACGTTTTGCAGCTTGACGGTTGTTATATTGATGCCGAAATTGTAGGATTTGAAAACCTCGTTCATAAGCTCCTGCGCCTGGACTTCGATGGCGGTCCGCTCGGACACGAGGATTTCCAGTATCGCCCTGTCTCCGACAAGCTGGTTGATGACGGAGCGGGTGATGTCGCGGATAGTCGCCTCGCGCTCTTCGATGTTGAAAAGCCAGGCCCGCGCGTCTGTTATGCGGAACTGGATGCTCCATTCCACATCGACAATATTGAGGTCCCCGGTAAGCATGTTCGATTCGGCCGAAAAATCCTGGCTGGAATACACCGTGGTATAGCCGGAGGATCCCCCGGGCTGCTGGGTGCGGAACCCGAAATTCATGTTTTGGTACACGGAAGTCGGCACATTGTAGTTTTTCTCGATGCCAAGCGGCAGCTTGAAGTTCAGTCCCGGCCCGCCGACGCGGTCGAATTTTCCGAAGCGCAGAACCACGGCTTCCTCAGTCTGGTCCACCACAAAAAAGCTCGTCAGCGCGGTTGCGATGACGGCGACCACAGCGGCGATGAGAAGAGCCGTTTTCGGCTGCAGCGTGAACGGCAGCTTCGGCGGCGTTACATTTCGTTCGAATAGCATTGTGACTCCTTTATGAAATTGATGGCGCTTTTATAATATACGGGTTCAGGACGGAAAACTCAAGGGGGGGGGAGTGGCTTGCAGCAATTCCGATTTCAAAACGAAAATCACAATAGCCTTTCCCAAAACCCAATTAAAATTTTACTCCTCTTTGGAATTTTGGCGCATTTGCGGCGTAAAACGCCGCAAACCGGGCTTTTCGCTCCAATCTTTTGGCTAAAGCCAAAAGGATTTCCGCTGCAATCCAGGCTGCATGGGCGAGCAGCAATTTT
>JAISXE010000272.1 GCA_031270615.1 Spirochaetia bacterium | reverse complement strand
AAAATAGCAATCGTTTCCGGCCTGTCCCGTGAGGAGATAGCGAAACTGTAGCGGGGCCGTTGCAGGCCCACGCCTCACTCCCCACCCCTGATTCTTTGATTTTTCCTTCTTTTCATTCCAGCGGAATTCTGGTAGCATGAACGGCAGGTATGAATATACGCGCTTATGAGCTGGACTGCTCCGATACGGATTTCGGTATCGCGGACGAGGAGATCGCGGCCTTCGACGGGGAGGGCGGCGACACGCGGGGAGGCCTCCCGGTGGTTATTGGCCAGGAACGCGCCGTGCGCGCCCTGGGTTTCGGGATGGACATGAGGGCGAAGGGCTACAATATCTATGTCACGGGTCTTCCGGGGACGGGGAAGCGGACGGCTATCACGAAGATCCTGCGGGAGCGCGCGGAGGCCGCGGGGGCGGGCTGCGGCGGCCTCCGCGATATAGTGTATGTCAACAATTTCCGGCAGCCGGAATGCCCTGTCGTCCTGTATTTCAGGGCGGGGCAGGGAAGGGCCTTCAAGGAAGCGCTGGGGCGCATGGCGGACAATCTGAGGGCAAGGCTGCCGGGGCTTGGGGAGCAGGAGATGAGGGCCGCGATAGGCGGTGAAGTGGAGGCCCTGCGCGGGGAGTTCCCCGAAGCGAAGACGGCGGAATACCTGGGCGCGCTGGAAGAGGACCTGGCGCTGCACTCCCGGCTTTTTACGGAAGAGTATGCGGAGGATCCTCTTGTGGAGCCGCCGGCCTTCCGCTACGGCGCGAACCTTGTTGTCGATAATTCCGGGGCGAAAACCCCGCCTGTCATTTTTGAGACCTGGCCCGACTATGCGGCCATCTTCGGCAACCAGGAGCCGGCCGGGGAAGGCCGCTCGCATTTCATGCTGATCCGCGCGGGGTCCCTTATCAAGGCTTCGGGTGGTTTTTTGGTTCTCCGCGCCGAGGACATCATCAACGAGGAAGACGCCTGGAACAGCCTGAAGCGGGCCCTGGAGGCCGGTTTCGCGGAAATCCGCGCGGTGCCCAATCCGTTTTTCCCGGTTGCCTCCGGCCTGAAGCCCGAGGCGATCAGCATCGACACGAAGGTCATCATGGTGGGAAACGAGAACACCTACGATGTTTTTTACAACACGGACGAGGACTTTCCCAAACTCTTCAAGGTACACGCGGAGTTTGATTCGGTCATGGAGCGCGACGGGGAAGGCGTGCGCGGGTATATCCGCTTTATCCGCACCCTCTGCGCCGGGGAGGGCCTTGCGCCCTTCGACCATTCCGGGATCGCCGCCGTCCTGGAATACGGCGTGCGGGCCTCCGAGTTCCGGGGCAAACTGATAACGCGCTTTTCCCTCATCGCCGACCTTGTGCGGGAGGCCGCGCACTGGGCGCTGCGCGGCGGGCAGCAGAGCGTAGGCCGCGCCCTGGTGGAACGCGCGCTTGAGGAGAGGAGCTTCCTGTACAACCTTCCCGAATGCAAAATCGACGAGCAGATCCTTTCGGGGGAGCTTATCATGCCGCTTAAGGGAAAGACCGTCGGCCGCGTCAACGGTCTGGGGATCATCGACCGGGGCTACTACGCCTTTGGGCGGCCTTTGGCGATCAGCTCCAGAACCGCCGCCGGGCATGACGGGGTTATCAATATCGAGAGGGAGGCGGGCCTGTCCGGGGGCATACACGACAAGGGGCTTCTTATTATCGAGGGCTATCTGCGGGCCAAATACGCGGACAGTTTCCCGGTTTCCATACGGGCGAGCATCTGTTTCGAGCAGAGCTACATCGAAATCGACGGGGATTCGGCTTCCTCGGCGGAAATATACGCGCTCCTTTCCTCCATCGGGGATTTTCCCCTGCGCCAGGATCTGGCGGTAACCGGCTCCGTAAACCAGATGGGCGATATCCAGCCCGTGGGCGGCGTGTCGGAGAAAATCGAAGGCTTCCACGCCGTGTGCCAGAAGACGGGACTCTCCGGCAGCCAGGGGGTCCTCATACCCCGGCTGAACCTTCCCAACCTCACGCTGTCCCCGCAGGTGCAGAAGGCCCTGAAGGAGGGGGTTTTCCATATCTACGCCGTGTCCACGGTGGAGGAGGGGCTTGAAATCCTCAGCGGCCTCCCCGCCGGAAGACGGAATTCCCGGGGCGCTTTTCCCGGGCGCAGCGTCAACGGCAAAGTCCATCGCCGCCTGCGCGAAATGGCCCTGCTTGTCAAAAAGTTCGGCGACGGATAGGCAAAGAAGACAACCACGGACCTCGCGGACACTGCGGACATTCAGAAAGAAAAAAACAAAAGCCTGTTTCTTGATCCTGTTCCAAAACCCATTTACAATTTCACTCCGATTCGGAATTTGGGCGCCTTTTTGGCGCTTCGCGCCAAAAACCGGGCTTTCCGCTCCAATTCCTCAGCCCCTGCGGGGCTTGCGGGATTTCCGCTTCAATCCCTCGCGCCCCACGGGCTGACCTATGCCTTAGCTTGTTGACAGTGGGAAGCCTCCCCGGTCTTGCGGTTTTAAAAGCACTGTGCCATGATAAGGCCATGCGGATCCTTATTGTCGAAGACGACCAGAAGATAGCCGATTTTGTGGCAAAGGGCCTGCGGGAGGCGGGTTTCGCGGTTGACGCGGTGAGGACCGGCGAGGACGGGCTTTCCTGCCTCCTCGCAGGCGCCTACGACGCCGCGATTGCGGACATCATGCTTCCCGGCATGGACGGGCTTGCGATGATTTCCCGCCTGCGGGACAATCGCGTGACGACGCCCATTCTGATACTCAGCGCGAAACGCTCGGTCGATGACCGCGTGCTGGGTTTCCAAAAAGGCGGCGACGATTACCTGACAAAACCCTTCTCCTTCACCGAGCTTTTGGCGCGCGTGCAGGCGCTGATCCGCCGCGCGGGCGTCTCCCAGCCAAGCCCAACGCGGCTGCAGTTCGAGGACCTCGCCATGGACCCGCTGAGGCGGGAAGTCAGCCGGGGCGGCGAGCGGATAGACCTGCAGCCGAGGGAGTATTCCCTGCTCGAATACCTGCTGCGGCACCCCGGCCAGGTCCTCTCCAAAACGATGATACTGGAGCATGTCTGGGACTACGACTTTGACCCCCAGACAAACGTCGTGGATGTTCTTGTGTTCCGGCTGCGGAACAAGATCGAAAAGGAAGGACGGCCCCGGCTGCTTCATACCCTGCGGGGGATGGGATATGTCCTTAAAAAAGAATAAGGCGGGCCCATCCCCCCGCCGCCGCGGCCTTGGGCGGATTAACCTGCGCATCACCGGCCTGTTCTCCGGCCTGTTCGCGGCAACGGCCCTGCTGCTCCTGGGCGGCATCTACTATACGGTAAAAACATCGCTCGACCAGGAGGACATCCTCTTCATCCAGCACAAGCTGCTGGAATACTGGGCAAAGTCCCAGACCCAGAGCGCGGACAGCTTCATAGGGCGCCTGGACGGAAGCTCGATGGAACTGGAGGGAACCCCCTACTTTCTGCGCGTCGCCGACCAGACAAACAGCACCGTTTTTTTTATGTTTCCCCAGGGCTGGAGGGATTTTTTCCCTGAGGATCTTTTCGAGGAAAAACTGAAGCCCTTCACGGGCATTCTTCGTATACGCTCCGAGCGCCATTCCTATACGCTCCTGGCGGGGGAGATCCACCTGGACAACGACTACATCCTGCAAATCGGCGTTTCCACCGAGAAAACCCAAAAGATAACCGGGCACATCATCCGCGAGTTTTCCATCCTGCTCCTCCCGCTCCTGGTCTTGAGCATCATCGGCGGCTCCGTCCTGACGGCGCGGATGCTCGCGCCCATACAAAGGCTGGCCGACACGGCGGGGCACATTATCGGCACCGGCAACCTGAAGGCCCGCATCCGGGAGGTCCGCGCGCAGGGCGAGCTGCACGATCTTGTCGTCCTGTTCAACAGTATGCTGGAACACATCGAGACCCTTGTGCGCAGCCTGCAAGGAACCCTTGACACCGTGGCCCACGACCTGCGCACGCCCCTGACCCGCTTCCGGGGCATGGCGGAGCTGGCCCTCCGGGGGCCGGAGGATGTTTCGCGTTTCCGCGAGGCCCTTCAGGACGGCCTTGAGGAAGCGGAAAAGATCATAACCGGGCTGAACGCGATTATGGACCTGTCCGAGGCGGAGACGGGCATCCTGAAACTGGATACGGCGCTGGCGGACATCGCGGAGATTACCCGGCAGATTATCGAAATGTATTCGTACATAGGCGAGGAGCGGAACGTCAGGATAGAATTCTCCGGCCCGGTGAGCCTTGAGGCATCGGTCGACACGCCGCGCTGGCGCCGCGTTGTGGGAAACCTCCTGGACAACGCGGTGAAATACTCGCCCCCCGGGGGCACCGTGCGCGTGGGCCTGGGCGAGGAATCCGGCCAGGTTTTTTTGCGGGTCCGCGACGCGGGGCCGGGCATCCCCCCGGAGGAGTTGCCCCACATCTGGGAGCGGCTGTACCGGGGCAGCGGGGCGCGGGAAAAACCGGGCCTGGGAATCGGCCTGTCCATAGCCAGGGCCATAACCGAGGCCCACGGGGGAACAATCAGCGCCGCCTCGCCGCCCGAAGGCGGGGCCGTGTTCGAGGCAAGGATTCCGGCGAAATAAACCACTGGCCCCACGGTTTTATATGCCCCAGTTTTCATCCGTGCTTATGTCCAGATCCACCTCCGAATCGGCGGTGTCGTTGCGGGTTTTAGTTCCCGGAGAACAGCGCGCGACGTGGCCGAAATAAGGGGAGGAGGATGCGCGGTTCCAGTTTGGCGCGCCGGCGTCCTGGCCGTAGATGGTCCCGTCGGTCTTTTTGAATGTCGGATTGTTATAGGCATGCACTCCGGCGCCATGCTGCGCGGTGTTGCCGGCGATTGTACCGCCCTCCATAATAAAACTTCCGTTCTCAACAACAGCCACTCCGCCGCCATAAGAGGCATCGTTACCGAAGATCGTGCCGCCGCTCAGAGTGAATTGTGCATTGTCGGCGACATACACGCCGCCGCCGCGGCCGCCGAGATAAGCACCGCCCTCGACTTGGCCGTAGTTGGGTTTATTGCCGGATATTTCGCCGCCGGTCATGGTAAAGGTTCCCGCGTTATATA
>JAISXE010000235.1 GCA_031270615.1 Spirochaetia bacterium | reverse complement strand
GTGCTTGAAAGCCTGGCGGACGACCACCGCGGCCGGGAGATAAGCGGCGATTTCGAGGAAGAGCTTTTTGCGTTGCTGAAAAAGCATTTCCCGCACAGGTTTGACCGTTGACCACACGGGCGAACCGTGAAGATACCCACGGCCCTCACGAACGTCCACATGGCCCGCAGTTTGTTTCCGCTTGTTCCGTGTAGTCCGTGGTTTGGTTCCTCTTGTTCCGTGTGGTCCGTGGTTTGGTTCCGCTTCTTCCCCGCCCCGCGCAAGGCCCTAAAAAACCTCTTCCAGGATGTAGAACACGCTTTTGTCGGTGCCGAACATCAGGCGCTTGCCCGCCGCCACGGGGGCGCTCAGGATGGCGCCTTCCAGTTCCATGTCCCACAGGAAGCGGCCGTCCCTGGCCGAAAGGCAGACAAGGCGGGGGGCGCTGCCACGGGCCGGGGCCTCGCCCGTCTGGCCCTCGTAGAATTCAAGCTCCCCGTCTCCCAAAAGGCCAAAGTAGATCCTGTCCCCGGCAACGATGGGGGCGCTGCTGACAGGGGTGTCGAATTCCTTTTCCCACACGACATTCCCCGTGTCGGCATCGAAGGCCCGCACGACGGCATCCCCGCCCGCGTAGATGACCAGGTCCTTCCACACCGAGGGCGCCATGAAATCCAGAAGCTCCATGCCGCGCAAAAGAAGCTGGTCAAGGTCGGGAGTGTAGGAATCCCCCCAGCGGGAGCTGTCCTCGTACTGCCACACCCTGCGCCCCGAAAGGCGGTCAAAGGCGTAAAAGGACAGATACCATTCAAAACCGTCGTACCCGAGCGTGGAGAAAAAAAGCAAATCGTTTCTCAGCGCGGGGAAGGAATACCAGATCGCGTCCAGGTAGGAGGTTTCAAGCACCCAGAGATGGCGCTGCTGGCGCGTATCATAAGGCCCGAAACTGTGCGACCCTGGCCCCGGAGCGAAGTACATGACATCGTCGTACATCTGGAAGGTGTAATGGTACCATGTGGAGTTCGGCACATGGAACTGTTTCTGGCCCTCCGGCGACAGGAAAAAAACCGCCCCCCCGTCCGAGACAAAAATAACGGAATCCTTGTAACGTTCCACCGAGGAGTTGATCGGCCTGCCCGCGCGAAAGCTCCAGTTCTCCAGCCCGTCCCTGCGGGAAACCGCGTAGGCCTTCCCGTCCTGGCTGCCGAAGTAGACCTGCTCGTCGTCCACAAAAGGCACGGAGTTGATAGGCGCGCCGCTTTTGAAGGCCCAGCGCATATACCCGCTTTCGATGTCAAGGGCATAGAAATTCCCGTCCGCGGAGCCGAAGTAGATCGTGTCGTCCTTCACCACCGGGGGGTTGAAGGCCCGCAGCGTCCTCCCGTCAAGCTGAAGGCGGAATTTCCATTTCAAGGCAAGCGGCGGGGAAATGCCGGTGGAAGTGGCCCCCCGCCCGCCCTCGCCCCGGAACTGGATCCAGTCGGAACTCTTCCGGCAGGAAACCGTCAGAAGCAGCAAAACCGCGCAGGCCGCCGCCAGGAAGGAAAAACCAAATATCTCATCCTGTTTTCGCCGTTTTCGCCGTTGGGCTGCGTTTCTTAAATCCTTCATGGTTTCCCGTCCGTCCCCGTCCGCCTCGTCAGTGGTAAAATTTCCGTGTTCCGTGGCCCTGCCAACAGTGTATAGCGCCCTCATAAATACGACAAACCCCTCAGGCTGAAAATCCGCCCCAAAAAACCCGCAAGGCCGGGCCGCCTCTGGCCCCGGAGGACGAGCCGGTAGCCCTCCCACAGCGCCCCGTGCAACTGCCCCTGCCCGGCCGCCTCCCGGATGTTCCGGTAGCGGATTTCGGTATAGACCGCCGCAAAGGAGCGGAAAGCCGCGTCCTGCGGGAAAAGCCTTGAGTATTCCACGGAAGTCTGGGACGGCGGCTTGATGGGCCTGCCCTCCGCGGCCAGGCGCATCAAAAGAAGGCCGAAAAGGGCGCGGGCCGCCCTGGCCCCCGAACCCCGCGCGCGGGCCAAAAGAACAAGCTCCCTGCCGTAGCGCAGGGCGTAGGCGGCCAGAACCCCCGCCGCGACAAGGATGCCCAGGGCGCGCAGGACCGGGCGCCAGGGGAAGGAACGCAGGGGCGTTATCTCCGGCTCCTTCTCGAAAATGGGAATCACCACATCCCGGTTGTTCGCGTCTCCCATGCCGACGGGCGGTATGGCAAACGATGTTGTTTCAAAGTCAACCCAGCCGTAATCCGGCAGCCAGAACTGCACCCAGGAGTGGCTGTGGGCGGTCGTGACAAGGAACAGGTCCTCGAAAGGAAATTCCTGCAGCAGCTTGATCTGGCCGCGCAGGACGGACAGCCCCCGCAGATGCGCGGGGGTCTGAAGGTCCTCCGAAACAAGGTAGCCGGTCACGACCCGCGAGGGAATGCCCGCCAGCCTTCCCAGAACCGCCGCCGTGTTGGAAAACTCCGTGCAGTCGCCCTCTTTCGTATAGGTCAGAAAATCCACAAGCGCGGGAATGGAGGCATTCTCGGTATAACCGATGTTATACTGAAAGGCGGCGAAACTTTTCAGTATGGCAAGAATCTTCCCGAAGTAGCCGCCGGGATTCTCCCCGTCGCTTTGCGCCGCCTCCAAAGCCCCCCGCAGGTGGGCATCGAAAATCGCAAGATCGTTTCTCGCCAGGGCCGCGTCAAGGAATTCGGCATAGGCCTCCAGTTCCCCATCGCCGGGTTCCCGGCAGTCCTTCCATTCATCCAGCCCGCCCACGCTGACCTCCGAGCTGCCCCGGTAGGAATAGCGGAAAGGGCCGTAGCCCCGCTGCAAAACAGTCGGTTCAACGGCCCTCGGCCTGTAGGGAAGATATTTTTCCGGCAGGGTCGAAAGCGAAAAGACTTCCAGCTCGGCGCGGTACCAGTCAAAGCCGGGGGAGGAATCGAACCAGGTTTCCAGAAGCCGCAGGGAGGGAAGGCTGTTGAGGATTTCATTTTTCGAAGGCCGGAAACCCCGCACCGGGTGCAGTTCGCCCCGGTAGGAACCGGCGGCGAATACGGGCGAGCGCTTTGATGCCACAACCATGACGGCGTACTGCTTGCTTTCGCCTTTCCCCCTGGAGTTCCGGCGGCCCTCCCCATCGCCGTCTTCCCCGCCGCCATCCTCTTCATCCCCGCCTTCACCCGATCCGCCAGGACCGGGCCACTGGCTTTCAGGGATGCCCTCCAGGCGGTTCGTGCCGCTCCTCCCCTGGCTTCCACGGGGAAGCATCCCCCTGTTCCCCTGCCGCCGGGAACGGAGGTTCCCGTCCGGCATGCCGTCGCCGTCCTCGTCAATCGGCACAGGCTCCGGATCTATTTTGTCCTGCAACAGGTTTGAAACAACCGAGTTTTTTACGAAATCCGCAGGCAGCAGGGCAACAAGCAGAATAACCGCCGCCGCCGCGCCCAGGGCAAAAACCGCGAACTCCTTCCGCTTTTTCCCCGGCGCCGCGCGGCCCCCTGAAGGCCTCCGGTACAGGCTGTAATAAATAAGCATTCCGTGCAGAAGAAATACCGCAATGGTGAAGATGAGTATCCCCTGGGTCAGGGCGGAGCTGTCCGCGGCGACTTCCTCGGAGGAGCGGGAAAAACCCAGCATGCGGAAACAAATAAAGGCAAAGAATACCTGCTCAAGCACGGCGATCCTGCCCCAGCGGGGAAAGCGGAAAAGCAGGAAGGTAAGCGCAAACGAAAGGCAGCCGATTCCCGCCACCGGCAGGGCATTGGGATTCAGCCCCGCCGCGGCAACGCAGCCCGCCAGCAGAATGGCCGCCGCCAGAACCAGGCGCGCGCCAAGCCGCCGCAGGGGCAAAAACGCGGCAAGCGCCTCAAGCGGGACAAGGCAAAACCACAGGACGACGGCGCCCCTGTCGTAGGCCACGGGAATCCCCGGGTGGATAAGCGGCAGACTGAAAACCGCGAAATACAGCGCGAGCCGCGTGCAAAAAAGAAGCCAGCCCCGCCCGTCCCTGCTTCTCATAGGCGCAGCTCCGCATAAGTAACCTCGACGCTGCCTTTCCGGGGCACGGGAACCGAAAACCCCTCCCCGCCCGCGCCGCGCCCCGCGCCCTGCCTCAAGGGGAAAAGGCCCGAAACCGGGAAAAAGCCTTCCGTAAAAATACTCCGCGCGCGGAAAACGGCTTTTTCCCCGCCGCCCCTCCGGCCGGGAACGGTTATAAAAAGGTGCGAAAGGTTCTCCCCCCGGGTGGCCAAAAGCGGGGCAAGCGCCGTATCGAAAGAAGTGGAAAACAGGTACAGCTCCGCCCTGTCCGCGCCCTGCGCGGGAAGCCCGGCCGCGGGCTGGAAACCCACAGCGGCAAGCTCGTCCAAGAAGGCTTCGATCTCCTCCATGCTCTGAAGCGTCCGCTCCTCAGCGGCCGTTGAAACATGGAAAATGAATTCGGGATGTTCCTCCTTCAAAGTCCTCAAAAACACGGCAAGCCGCGCCTTTGCCCGGTCAAGCAGCCACGAAGCAAGAAGGCCCCTTCCCGGCCCGTAATTGCGGAAGGCAAGGTAAATCATTTTCGTCTTTTCCTGCGTGTGGGGGGAAATGCGCGTGATAAGCGTGGCGAGCCTTTCGGAGCTTTTCCAATTAATATCGCGGAAACGGTCGCCCGGCGTGTACTCCCGCATATAGTAGCGCTCCTCGTCCGTCTGGCTGCGGCTCTGCCTGTCCTCGGACCCGGAAAACGGGTCTATGCGGAGCGCCGGCCTTTTGTGGTGGGGCGCGGGCTGGACACACAGGCTGCGGTGCAGGACAGGCCCGCAGGGAAAAGAAAAAAAACCAAAAACGTCCCGCAGGCGGCAGGCCCCGCGCCCCTGGAAAACCCCCGACATCGGAAAACCCAGCAGAAGGCCCGTCTCAGGCGCGCCGCCCGTCACCTCGGAAGAAACAAAAAAGCGGCTTCCCGAACCGGAGGAGAAATTTCCCCTAACGGTAAAATGCAAACGGAAAAAATACGGAACCTTCGCGTCAAGCCCCGTCACGGTATGCAGCGCCCCGCCGCCCCCCCCCGCCGCAAGCGGAACCGGGGAAAGCCAGCCGGGCGCAAGCGTTTCCAGCCTTTTCGCCCCGAAAAGACCGACAAGAAACAGCGCGAGCCACAGCGCCAGGGAAAGCCCCGCCAGAACCACCTCGTAGGGATCGCGGTAGGCAAGCCCCCGGACGCATACACCCAGGCCCGCGAGAAGCACGAACAGCCCGCCGGCCTTGAAACAGGCGAAAAAAAACCTCATAGGAAATCTTTATAACCCATCTTACGCGGAAAAATAAGAGAAACCACTGGCCCCGCCGAAAACAGGGATTTTTGATCGGAATCTTGCATTTTTTTGTCCGTATCTGTCCCTGTGGCCCGTGGTTGATTTCTGGCTTCGCGCAACATGGGTTTATAACCGCTTTGCTTCGACCGGAACGGAATCCAGAATGTTTTGCAGCACGGCCTCCGGCAGAATGGAAGGATCCCGCGTGATAATGCGGTGCGCCATCGCGGGGATAAACGTCTCCTTGACATAATCGACAGGCACATAATCCAGCCCCCTGCACAGGGACAGGGCCCGTACCAGGCGGGAAATCCGCACCCCCGCGCGGGGACTCGCCGCGACCTCGATATCCGGGTGGCTGCGCGTCTTCCTGACGCAGGCCACGATGTAGGCCGTCACATCTGGATGGATATGAACATCGTCAACCATTTTTTTCCAGGTAATAAGGTCCGCACTGTCGATGACAGGGCCAAACTCCGCCCAGGCATCGGCGCGCCCGTGCCGCGCCACAATCGCCTCCTCGTCCTCCCGCGAAGGGTAGCCCATGGACAGGCGAATCATGAACCTGTCAAGCTGGGGCGCGGGCAGCGGAAAAAGATGCACGCCCCGCAGGTTCATCGTGGCAATAATGAAAAACGGATCCGGCAAATGGTGCACCTTGCCCTCGATAGTGACGCTCTGCTCCTCCATAACTTGAAGGAAACTCCCCTGGGTCTTCGGCGTCAGAAGATTAATCTCGTCACACAGCACGAAATGCGCGAAAATCGGCCCCTTGTTAAAAACAATATCCTGGCCGCTGCCAATAAAACGGTTGTAACCCAGAATATCCTGCGGCAGAAGATCCACCGTGCACTGGATACGCGAAAACCGCTCGATCTTGACCTCCCCGCTGTAGAGGTCCTCCGAGTGCCAGCGAATCGACCCAGCCAGCGCCCGCGCCAGCGAAGTCTTCCCCACCCCGTGGGAGTCCGCCAGAATCACATGCCCCCCCGCCACCTTTGCCGCGATAATATATTCAAGTTTCCGCGTGTCCACTGAAATAATGCGCTTGATATTACCAACAAGAAGCCCAATAGCCTGTTTTACATCCATGAACCAAGGGTAGAGGAAAAACCCGATTAAGTCAATCGGGGAAAAGAAAGGAGGAGGAAAATAAGAAATAAGATTTTTGGCGCATTTTTTTTCGGCAGTAGCCGAAAAAAAACCGGGCTTTCCGCTCCAATTCCTCAGCCCCTGCGGGGCTTGCGGGATTTCCGCTGCAATCCCTTGCGCCCCACGGGCTGACCTATGCCTTAACCCCTTGGCAGCGGAAAATCTCCCAGGATGCATGGGCGAGCAGCAATTTTGCTCGGCCATTAACCTATATATACGCCACAGGTTTTTTAGGGCCTCTTGCCCGGAAGCCTTGTTATTACAAACACGCTTTCGCGTGCGGTTGCCGGGGCATGC
>JAISXE010000230.1 GCA_031270615.1 Spirochaetia bacterium | reverse complement strand
GCGTGTATCTTGCGTTGGGACAGGCCATCAGCGTCTTTACCCTGGTTGGATTAGTGATGCTGGTGGGCATTGTGGTAAACAACGGCATAGTCCTGGTGGACTACACAAATCTCCTCGTGGGCCGGGGTGTTCCGGTACGACAAGCCTGTATTGACGGCGGAACATCCCGGCTGCGCCCGGTTTTGATGACCTCCCTAACAACGATTTTGGGATTGATACCAATGGCATTCTTCCCCGGTAAATCCTCTATGATGATTCAGCCCATAGGATTAACTGTCATAGGCGGCCTCTCGTCATCTACGTTTATTACCTTGTTCTTTATACCTGTCATGTATTCTTTCATAAACGAGCATAGAGGAAAAAACAAAAGACTTGCTCAAAAGGAGGCGGACAAATGAAGCGCATGGAATTAGTGGCGAACAAGTCGGTGGAAGAAGAAATCATCAGCGCCCTTGAAGCGGGCATACACAATTTTTATTACACCCTGTTTCCAATGGTACACGGAAGGGGAAAAACCCAATACCGCCTGAGTACCCCTACCTGGCCCGAGACAAATTTTCTTTTGATCAGCTATTTGGATGATCAAGATGCGGATATGGCAAAGGCTGTTGTCATGGAAATAAAAAAACGTTTCCCGAAAGAAGGGATAAAACTCTTTTTTATTAATGGAATACCACTGTCAACAAGTTAAGGCATAGGTCAGCCCGTGGGGCGCAAAGGGCTGGTCACGATTTTGCAAGGCAAAATCGTTGCTCGCCCATGCATCCTGGATTGAAGCGGAAAGCCCGCAGACCCCCTCAAGGGGGCGAGGACTTGGAGCGGAAAGCCTGGCTGGTCGTATTTTTGTATCCGCTACGCGGATACAAAAATACTGCTCGCCCATGCAACCCGGGTTTTTGGCGCTCGGCCATTAACCTGCTTATACGACAAGGGCCTTTTAGGGCCTCTTGCCCGGAAACCTTGTTATCATAGACACGCGGATGAGCGTGCGTTTGCCGGGGCATAGCGCCAAAAATGCGCACACCTCTTTCTTAACTTGTTGACAGTGACAGGCTCCCATAAAAACCGCATTTCTTGTGAGTTTCGTTTTGGAATCGGAATTGCTGAGATCCTTGTACCCCCCGGCAATTTTCGCTACGATATGGGTATGGACAAAGCCAAATCCCCTGTGCAGCGCGCCATGCGCAGGTGGTACGACTCCCGGCTGGCAGTCATTTTCGAGAGCATCCTCATAGGTTTCATTGTTGGCTTTGTCGTGGTTCTTTTCCGCTACGCCTTGGGCGAGGCCGAGTCCCTGCGAGCGCGCCTCTACGCCGCGCCTGCGGGGCTTTCGGGATTATGGCTCGCCGCCTGGATTTTCGCGCTGGTGCTTGCGGGGCTTTTTCTCGGCTGGGCGGCAAAGGCGCGGCCCATGATAAGGGGCAGCGGCATCCCCCAGATAAAAGGCAGCCTGCTCAGGGCAATGGCCCTGGACTGGATGCCCGAGCTGCCCCTGAAAATCATAACCGGCATCCTGGGCATTGGCTGCGGCCTCTCGCTGGGGCGGGAAGGCCCATCCATCCAAATCGGCGCGTATGTGGGCCAGGGCGTCCTCTCGCTCGCCCGCCGGCCCCACCGCGAAAGGAAGATCCTTGTCACCAGCGCCTCCGCCGCGGGCCTTGCGGCAGCCTTCAACGCCCCCCTGGCAGGGGTGCTTTTTGTGCTGGAAGAACTGCAGTCCTCGTTTTCGCCCCTCTTCATCGCCTGCGCGATGGGCGCTTCCATGGCCGCCGACGGAGTCGCGGGCCATTTTTTTGGCCTGAAACCGGTTTTCGATTTCAGGAACATAACGGAGCTGCCCCTTTCGACCGTTCCCTGCGTTATTCTTTTGGGGATACTCTGCGGGCTTTTGGGCGATATCTTCAAACGGGTCCTCTACCTGTTTCAGGACGCATACGAGCGGCTGCGGATACCCCGGATGCCGCGCCCCGTCCTCCCCCTGCTTCTGTCCGTACCCGTATGCTTCTATCTTTTTGACATTTCAGGCGGGGGCCACGGGCTTATCGAATCCCTGGCGCGCGACCACAGAACGATGCGGGCCGTTCTGATGCTTCTGGCAGCGAAAATTCTTTTTACCGCCGTCTGTTACGGATCGGGCACGTCCGGCGGAATCTTCCTGCCCCTTCTTGCCGCAGGCGCCCTGGCCGGCGACGCCCTGGGGCTTTTCCTGTCGGCGGCGGGCCTGGCATCCGAGGGGCAAATACTCAATTTCATTATTTTGGGGATGGCGGCGTTTTTTACCGGCGTGGTAAACGCCCCTGTTACCGGAATGATTCTGATTCTGGAGATGAGCGGCAATTTGAACCATCTGGGAAGCCTCGTCCTGGCATGTCTTTCCGCCTTTGTCACCACGCAGCTCATCGCCTCCCGGCCGGTCTACACCGTGCTCCTGGAAAGGATGCTCAGAAACAAGACGCCCGCGCCTGGGGCGTTGATGGAAAAATGAAGACTACCGCTGACCCCACTGACCTTACTGGCGGCACGGATAAAAGAAAAATGAGGAATGAGTGGAGAGGAGAATTTGGGCGCCTTTTGCGGCTGCGCCGCAAAACCGGGCTTTCCGCTCCAACTCCTCGCGCTGCCGCGCTGCGGGGTTTCCGCTGCAATCCCTGGCGCATGGGCGGCAGACCGTTTTGCGCTACCAACACGGGGCTTCGCCCACGGCCTGCTTGCGTACCTTAACCTGTTGACAGTGGATGGAGAAACATACACAATTTTACTTAAGTATTAACACATTGTCTGATAGCTAATTCCTTATATTATAAGGAATTACGGAAATTTAAATACGTCTATTCTATATGAAAGATTAGTAAAAATCCTTGTAACCATTCAGTTGGAGGAGAAAACCGCTGGCAGCACAGACAGCGGCGGATAGACGCGAACAAAATATTGAAGGAAGAAAAGAGTTTAACCGATGGCCGCTCGCCCCTGCATCCTGGACCTCGCAGATAAGACGCAGGCAAAAATGAAGGGGGTAAAAATTTTTCTGCCGGAGTGGTCGGTTTCGGTGTCAGCGCGGTCCGTGGTTTCCCCTGCTTCTGCGGTTCACGCTTGCCGCCATGCGGCAAAGCGGACTATGATTGCGCCATGAAGCGCGCGAAACCTGTTTTCGACGATTACTACGCGGGCGTTTTCCAGGAACGCTGGCCGGCCCTGCGGGCCGCGCTGGAAAAACCTCCCGCGCCGGCTGCGTTCTCCTGCGGCCTTCTTTCGCCCTACTGCCTTGACGCGGCTTCCCTTGCCGCGGCGCGGGCCCTTGGCGAAACGGGCGGCAGCCGCGTTCTGGATATGTGCGCCGCTCCCGGGGGGAAAACCCTTGTGCTGGCTTCCACGCTGGGGCCGGGGGGCCGCATTACGGCAAACGAGCGCTCGGCGCACAGGCGGCGCAGGCTTTTGGCGGTACTGGACGCGCACCTTCCCCCGGAGCTTCGCTGCCGCGTGGGCGTCACGGGCCGCGACGCTGCCCGCTGGGGCCTGTACGAGCAGAACGCCTACGACAGCGTGCTGCTTGACGCGCCCTGCTCCTCCGAGCGGCATCTCATTCTGAATCCGAAACATCTTGCTTCCTGGTCCCCCGCGCGCATCCGGCATTTGGCGCAGCAGGCCTATGCCATGCTTCTGGCGGCCCTCGCGGCGGCGGCCCCCGGCGGCCGCGTGCTGTACAGCGTCTGCGCCCTCTGCGCGGAGGAGGGCGACGGCGTTATCCTGCGCGCGCGGGAACGGCTGCCGGAGGGCTTTGCCGTCCTGGAAACCGGCTGCGACATCCCTTCGGAGAAAACCCTGTTCGGCAGGAAGGTCCTGCCGGACAGGGCGGGGGGCGCCGGGCCCATGTACTTCGCGCTGTTGGAAAAGCGCGGGGGGAAGGGATAGCGCCCTGATGTTATATCGGGCGTATTGTTGCAAGCGGAAGCGCCGTACCCGGTTTTCCGCCTCACCACGCTTTGGGCTTGAACCACTTGGGCGCGTCTATCTTTACCGTGTCGCCGGACTGCACTATCGCGTAAAAGCCCGCTGCCAGCGCGTGCTCCTTTACCCGGTCCTCCATGATGGCACCGGCCACCGCGCCCAGCAGCCTGCGCCCGTCATGGTGCTCGTCAAAATAGCGGCGCAGCTTTTCCATCCTCTCCACATGCTGCCTGATATAATCGAGGCCCAGGTCGGATTTGATCTCCACCACCATCGAGGAGTCCCCGTCTTCGAGCAGGGCGTCGATTTCGGTAAGGGTTTTGCCGGTGGCCGAATCCACTATCCTGATGTTCCGGCTGGCCTTGGTGAACCTGTAGCCCAGGGCCTGGAATTTCTCAAGCAGGTTTGGCACCACAAGATACTCCGACAGCTTCCCGAACTTGTTGCCCAGATCCCCCACGATGCGGGAGGCCTCTTTTAC
>JAISXE010000219.1 GCA_031270615.1 Spirochaetia bacterium | reverse complement strand
CCGCAAACCGGGCTTTCCGCTGCAATCTTTTGGCTGCGCCAAAAGGATTTCCGCTTCAATCCAGGCTGCATGGGCGAGCAGCAATTTTGCGAAGCAAAATTGCGACCAGCCCCTTGCGCGGAAGAAAACCACTGGCCACGCGGACGAAGAAACCACGGACGGCACGGACCAGGAAACCACGCAGGCCACACGGGCGAAGAAGAAAGAATGGGGAGATGGGGAAAGATAAGAGGCCCCCTCGCAATGACTGGATTGCTTCGCCGCCCCAAGTCGGCTCGCAATGACCAGATTCCTCATTCCTCAACCTCACTCCTAATTTTTACTTGCTATTTGTCAGCGGGGCCGGTGGTTTTCTTCCGTGTTTTTCCGTGCTGTCCGTGTTGTCCGTGGTGAATTTTTGCCTTTGTGTACTATGCGTTATTTAAGGATAGGCTCTAAGTCAGCGCACGCGGGGTCTGGCCGCCGAAAAAGCAGTCGCAGCCGGGAATCATACTGGATAGCCGAACAGGTCCCGGAAAAAAATAATGATGCTGTCCGTGAAAACATCCCACCATGATCCCCGGGGAACGTCGCTTGCAGCGGTAAGTTTTCCTTCGTAAATGATTTTTTCCTCAAGGCTGACGCGCAGGGTCCCCAGAATATCGCCTTTTTTTACCGGGGCCGTAACGTACAGCGTTTGCGAAATCTCGCCTTTTAAATGGTTTTCCGTTCCTTTGGGAATCGTAAGCAAAATTTCCGCAGGCGCTTCGGGCACGATTTGCTCCTGTTCGCCTTTCCAGACGCGGACCGCCTGCGGCGCGGGGGATGAAAACTTTTGCGTGGTAAAATTATCAAAACCGAAATCAAGAAGGCGCCGCGAGTCGCCGTCCCGCGCGCGTATGCCGGCCTGGGGGGATGCGCCCCTTTCGCCAAGAAGAACCAGGATAAGCCGCATGGCGCCGCGCTGCGCACTGAGCGCGATATTATACCCGGACTCGTCCAGATAGCCGGTTTTTATGCCGTCTGCGCCGGGATAGGAAAATAAAAGGGAATTCCTGTTCGTCTGCGTGATGGGATTCGGGCCATTGCCTTCCGGCATATTCTCCTGCCGCGGATAGGTGAACTCCCGAAGCGAGTGGAGCGCCGCGAGGGCCTGGGGGTGGCGGCTGACATAGATACGCAAAAAACGCGCGAAATCCAACGCGGTTATGCTGCTGCGCGCGTCGTAGCCCGAAGGTTCCGCAAAGAAAAGGCCCCCGCAGCCCATCTTTCGCGCTTCCTCGTTCATAAGGCCGGTAAAGGCGGGGACGGAACCGGAGCTGAGGATGGCCGCGGCAACGGCGGCGTCGTTTCCCGATGAGACCGCAAGCCCCTTGAGCAGATCAAGCAGGGTAAGCCGCTGGCCGGGACCCAGAAACATCAGCGACGAATCCCGGGGCAGGTTCGTCGCCCAGCTTGCCTCCGGCGGACGTATTTCCTGGTTCAGCGAAAGCTCGCCCGCGGAAATTTTTTCCAGCAGGATGTGGATTGTCATGATTTTTGCCAGCGATGCGGGCGGGTGGGGCAGGGAAGGGTTTTTCTGGTAAAGAATAACCCCGGTTTTTGCGTCCATAAGCACGGCGGCGCGGGCCATAATCTCCGGCCCCGCTTCAAGCGCGGACGCCGGAAAGATGTATAGCGCAAGAAAAAGAGCGGCGGGAAATTTTCGGATGATTTTATGCATGCCCCATCATATCCCGCCGCCCCCGCGATTGGGAAGTGGGTCACTGTCAACAAGTTAAGGTCCGCAATCAGCCCGTGGGGCGCCAGGGGCTGGTCGCAATTTTACTTCGCAAAATTGCTGCTCGCCCATGCAACCCGGGTTTTTGGCGCGGGAGCGCCAAAAAGGCGCAGATATTTTTCTTAACTTGTTGACATTGGGAAGTGGGTCAGCGCAGGTAAAAACCGCCGTTTATGTCTATCGTCGCGCCGGTGATATAATCGGAAAAGTCCGTGGCAAGGAAATATACGGCCTTTGCGACATCCAGCGCCGTCCCCAGGCGTTTCAGCGGCACGATCTGCGGATCGTCGTTGCGGTCGCGGGTCATGTCGGTAAGCATAAAGCCGGGACAGATGCAGTTGACGTTTATTTGGAACTGGGCGCAGTACCGGGCATAGGCTTTTGACACGGCGATGATCCCGCCTTTCGCAGCCGTATAATGGACGCCCGCGAGAAATCCGCCAAGCTGCCCGGCCTGGGACGCGATGTTGACTATTTTGCCCCCTGGTTTTTTCGTCATATAGGGAAGCGCGTGCTGCGAACAGAACTGCATGCCGCGCAGGTTTACCGCGAGCATCCGGTCCCATTTTTCCTGTGTCATTTCGGGTATGGAAACAGCAGGGTCAAGTATTCCCGCGTTGTTGACCAGGATGTCGATGCTTTTGTATGTTTCGTAGACTTCGGCCAGCGTTTCCTTTACAGACGCCTCGCTGGAAACATCAAGGTGGAAGGCCCCGGCTTTCAGGCCGGCGGATGCAAACTCCCGCGCCGCCGTCCGGGCGCCTTCAATGTTTATGTCCGTTATGATGGCGGTGGCCCCCGCCTCTGCCAGAAGCTGCGCGGAAGCCTTGCCGATTCCCCGCGCGCTTCCCGTCACAATCGCGACTTTGCCGTCCAAATTTCCGTAACGCATTTGTTTCTCCTTTTTTTTGAATTCACATCATCATTTTGACAGACTCGCCTCAAGCTCGTCATAGGCCTCTACAAATACTTTCAGCACCATGTTCAGCGGCGCGTATTCGTGAACAGTGTCC